>PMLN01000037.1 GCA_003158885.1 Anaerolineae bacterium | reverse complement strand
TTCGCGAAGTACACAAAGGGAAAAAGATCGCTGATTTTAGGAGCGACGCTCTTCTCCTAGTGGACTTTTGCAAGAGATCAATTGCACCGGGAAGGCCAAACAACATTATATATCATTTGGAAATTGAACCCAACTGGCCGTGCATGGCTTTACCAAAGTCGGAANNAAAACCCTTAACGCGAATTATGCGGATTTGCGAATGCCGCGAATAAACCGTAGAAAATCGGCGGAATTAACCCATGTGTGGCAGGCGCGTTCCAAAACCTCTTATTCGTCAAGCAACTTTGGTAAGACGGATGCGCTCAAAGGTTGTTAATTTTGAGTCCAAAATCGCTTGGCTTCAAGCGAAATCTGGTCACCCTTCGGGGATGCTTCGCGAAGATTTCGCACTCCGCGCTTACATACTTTGAGCGCTCCCGGTAAGAACATAGCCAGCCGCATATTAATCTACATCGGAAAAATAATTTTCAAACTCAAAGAATTCGATCAAGCTGTCATGGTTATTGCCCGGCCTCCACCCATATTCGTCATCACTTTTATCCCCCTCTGCGCCCAGGTCAGGAAGGGCGGATTCGATCTCTTCAGGCGATTGACCCGCCTCGAGACGATCCACCACGTCATCGAATTCAGGAGGCATCTCTTCACCCATTTCCTTCCCCATCTTGCGCATCATCTGGCCCATGGCGCGCGGATCATCCTCCACACCTTCCAGCGCGGACGGATCCGCCATGCTCTCCATGCGGCTCTCCTCCGATTTTGCAATCCTCACTTTCGTCATCCGCCGCCGGACTCTGTCACTGCCGCAATGAGTGCAACCCACAGCTTTTTTTTCATATTCGCTGAACGTCAAAAAGACGTCAAAGCGTTCATTACAGTTGAGGCAAATAAAATCATAGGTTGGCATGGAATAATTTTACTGCAATCCGGTTCGAGCATCTTTGGTAAAATATCTGCATGGATGCTACCACCAAATTTGAAAGACCGCGTACCGAGCCTTTGCTGATCGTCATTTCAGGGCCATCGGGGGCGGGAAAAGACACCGTCGTCCAGCGCATGAAAGAGCGCGGACTGCCATTCCACTTTGTGGTGACCGCCACAACACGCGCACAGCGCCCCAACGAAGTGCATGGCAGGGATTATTTCTTCGTCTCCAAAGACGAGTTTGCGCGCATGATGGACCAGAACGAACTGATCGAGCACGCTCTGGTCTATGGAGAATACAAGGGGATCCCCAAAGTCCAGGTGCGGGAAGCACTCGCCAGCGGCCAGGATGTGATCATGCGCCTGGATGTGCAGGGCGCAGAAAGCGTCCGCAACCTTGCAAAGGATGCGCTATTGATCTTCATCACGACCGGGAGCGAAGAGGAACTGGTGCAGCGTCTTAAACAACGCAAGACCGAAACAGACGATTCGCTGGCCATCCGTATTGCCACGGCGCGCAAGGAACTTCAACGCATGGATGCCTTTGATTACATCATCGTCAATCACGACTCTTTGCTCGATCACACGGTGGATATCGTGCGTGCCATCATCGATTCGGAACATCATCGCGTCAAACAACGAAAGGTAGACTTGTGAATCAACCCGGTTTCCCCAACTCTTCAAGGCCCTCGACAGGGCAAAGTTTTCAATCCGCCCCGCCCCCACAAATGGTGCGTGTGGCGATGCCTTCCTCACGTCCCTACGTCACGTATTGGATCATGGGCGTTACCATCGGATTCTATATTTTGCAACTCGTGAGCGTATCGCTCCTCGGTTATGCCAACGATGCTGCTCAAATGGATTGGCTCGAATTATATGGATCGAAAATCAACTCATTGATTCGCGCGGGAGAAGTGTGGCGATTTCTGACGCCTGCTTTATTACATGCTTCCATTCCGCATATTCTCTTTAACATGTATGCGCTCTATGTAATTGGTGTGAGTTTGGAACGTTACTTTGGACATAAACGCTACCTTTCGCTTTATGTGCTTGGTGCGTTCACCGGAAACGTTCTGTCGTTTCTATTTTCGAGCGGATATTCGGTCGGCGCCTCCACTGCGATCTTTGGGTTGATCGGCGCAGAGGGTGTCTTTCTCTATCAAAACCGGCAGTTGTATGGCCGCCGGTTTGGAAGCGCCATTGGAAATGTGATTTTCATTATTGTGGTCAATTTAGTGATTGACTTTGTCCCGGGCAGCGGCATTGATTATTGGGGACACATCGGCGGGTTGGTTGGCGGACTGATATTCACTTGGTTCGCGGGTCCGCGCTGGCAGGTGGAAACTACCTATTCCCCATCGTTACTGGACCCGATGCAAGGCACAATGCCCACGGCGACTTTGGTGGATAAAAGAGAACCGCGTGAGATGGTGACCGGTGCGGCTATCGTACTCCTGATCTTCGGCGCGCTGGCGGTGTTTGGAATGATTTATCCTTAAGCCGGAAATAAATTTATCGATGCAATCGTGGGTCGAGAGCGTCGCGTAACCCATCACCGATTAAGTTGAAGGATAAAACTGTAATCATGATGGCGACACCGGGAAAGAACACCAAGTGCGGCGCATTAAAAACACTGTTGCTTTCTGAGCCTAGCATCAATCCCCATTCAGGCGAAGGGGGTTGGGCCCCGAGCCCTAAGAAGCTCAAGGCGGCTGCATTCAATATTGCAGAAGCAATACCCAATGTTCCCTGAACGATCAGGGGTGTCAGCGCATTTGGTAAGACCCGCGTAAATACCAAACGAATATCGGATGCTCCCAGAGCCCTTGAGGCTTCTACAAATTCAAGGTTTTTGGTTGCCAGAACACTGCCGCGCACCACGCGAGCATAAACGGGGATCGAGACGACACCAATCGCTAACAGCGCATTAATTAATCCCGGACCAAGAACAGATACAATGGCGATTGCCAGCAGCAAGCCGGGGAAAGCCATAAGGATATCCATTCCACGCATGGCAAGAGCATCTAACCACCCTCCCCAGAAACCGCTGATTGCCCCGATTAATCCACCAATGATAATGGCGAAAGAAATGGTAACGATACCGATTTCTAGAGATAGCCGCGATCCAAAAATAATACGCGAAAAAAGGTCGCGGTTATTGCTGTCGATGCCCATCAAATGCTGGGGCTGATCTGCAGGACATCCCAATAAATGAATACATGGGGGAGAACGCCGTATAACGTTATCCAAGGGGACTTCAGGATCATAGGGGGCAATTAATGGGGCAAATATTGCAGTCAATAGCAGTATTAAAAAGAGAACTAGGCCTGTTTGAGCCGAGCGGTGGTGCAGGAATCGACGGATTACAGCTAGGATTGGGGGCTGGCGTTCTTTGACGGATTCGGCAGGGAGAACGGGCGCATTAACATCCATACAGTGTCATTCCAATCTAATGCGTGGATCTAGGTAAGCGTAAGAAAGGTCAACGATCAAATTCGATAGGACGAAGATAATGGCAATTACCACGACAAAACCCTGCATCACAGGATAATCAAGGGCCAAAATGGCACTGACAAGAGCAGTTCCCATTCCTGGTAGGGCAAACACAGTTTCGGTGAGCACCGCTCCGGATAATAAAGCTCCCGTTTCCAACCCAATCACAGTAACAATTGGGATGAGAGCGTTGCGAAGGGCGTGCTTGAAAATCACCTTGGACATGGACAATCCTTTGGCGCGCGCAGTGCGGATATAATCCAATCCCAGCACTTCCAGCAAACTGGAGCGGGTCATGCGAGCAATGGTTGCCAGCGGGATTGTCCCTACTGCAGAGCAGGGCAGGATCAAATGCCAGAGAGCGTTCATTAATATAGGAAAATTCCCAATCAGGATGCTATGCAGAATAACTGAATTCGATATAAAGTTTACGATAAACCGAAGGAGACCAGTGCTGTTTTGCATGTGCCATGCGATAAGCAGGGACTCCATATAAAGGCCGGGTGTCAGTCGCCCTGATGGCGGAATAAACAGGGGGGTACCTTTAAGTAATAATGCGAATACGTACGCCAGCATTAATCCCAGCCAAAATACCGGCATCGAAACGCCAATATTAGCGCCAATCATGGTAAATGTGTCAATAATTGTATTACGGCGCAAGGCTGAAATCAAACCTAATAAGATGCCGAGGGTAGTAGAAAACAGCATTGCCCCGATCGTAAGTTC
>PMLN01000329.1 GCA_003158885.1 Anaerolineae bacterium | reverse complement strand
GCATTCCATTGATCGAGCGGATAATCTTCAAAGTTGCCGGGGGCGATGCCTTTGGCGGCAGCATTGGGATCAAACTTCGGATCGAGGGCCGCGGAATTCACGAGAATGTCGAGCCGCCCAAAGTCGGAGAGAACCGAAGCGACAAGCTGTTGCACGGAATCGAGCCGGGTAATGTCGGCCCCAAATCCTTTCACTTGATATCCGTCCCTGACCAAGGCATCTGCGATCTTTTGGGCGGCTTCGATGTTCAAATCCACCACGGCGACGGCTGCGCCCGCCTCGGCAAGCGTTTTGCAAAACTCAGCGCCGAGCAGACCCGCCCCACCGGTGACGATGGCCACGCGATCTTTCAAATCAAACTTTTCTTGAATCTTCATTCAACCTCCTATGGCGCGGCGGCGTACACAATGCCCATGCCGGATTTGCTGACCGGATATAAGCCCTGAGTCAAAAATGCGGCGTCCGGCCCCGATGATTGCTCACCGCCCGCGAAGAGCGCCAAGACTGCCTTCTTTTCCAAAATCTGTTGCTGCATCTGCGCCACACCCTTTTCATAGTCACCGTCACCAGACCTGACCTGAGCCGTTACTGGATCAAAACGATTCGGCAGGGAATAGGTAGGACGGTCTGTATACAAATAAACCGCGCCGGTTTCGTTGGTATATATCATTACCGTGCGGGGAAGCGTCCGCAGATAAGCCATGGCTTTCGAGTCATACCAATCGAATGAAGCAAATCCCTGTCCGCCCTTGGAAAGGTCCTGCACAGTAAGGATTTGATTGTAGATGGACAACCCAAGGATGACCAACACCAACAAGACAGCCAGCGCGCGGCGCTGATTCCACAACCGAAATCCAAATAAAACCAGCAGAACCAATAACGAGGCAAAGACGGGCGCGAGAATCCGCAATTTGAATTTTGTGGAGGCGTCAAAGAGCAGCATCGAAGCAATGATGGAAGCAATATATCCAAAGATATATAAACCGGTCGTGAAGGAGATGACTTCCCTGATCCCTTGTTCCTTTTTTCCAACATTGGGGGAGGAGCCGGAAAATAGCGGATGGTGAAGATAATCCCAGCCCTTCACCATTAACCAAATCAGAACCGCAAGCAATACCAAAGCCGTGAGGATAATAAAAAACGCAGGGGTTTTAAATAATTGCCTGCGCCAATCCTCCACCGGCACGAGGAATTGCGATATGGTGTAAAGCGTGGTTTCGAAATTGCCGGCTGTAAGCGGATGCCACACCAATGCGCGATTGCTGGCATTGCCTGCCACGATCAGATTGCGAAGCGTCCACCCCAAAACCCACGGAGCGACGCCGGCAAGGAATATGCCTGCGCCCATAAACCGTTTGCGCCATGTATCGTGTAGGATGAACAGCGCGACGAGAAAGGTGGCGGCCAACGCCAAACCGGCATAACGCGTCANNAAGCAGGCTCAAAAAGATGAAGAGCGGCTCGCTCATGGCGGTTGTATAAACTTGAAGCAATGAGCCATTCAAGACAAACAATGCGGCAAGCACCAGACCCGCCGCCAGCGACTTCGTCATGCGCCAGCCGAGGATGCCGAACATGGTTGTGCTTAATCCAAACAATAAGGAGTTGAGTAAACGCGAACCCCGCAGAGGGTCCAATCCAAAGAGACCGATAAAGGCCAGCATGGAAGAGAAGCCGGGTGGGAAATGCGTGATCGGTTTGTCGCTCACCAGCCATGCTTCAAGATAGCCATGTCCCGCCAGCAGACTGCGCGCCCCGGCAATGTACGCAATCGAATCATCAGAAAGCCCGAGACCCTCGGGCGTCGAGCGGAGCACGAGAAATACTCCGATCACGGTCAACAGGCCGAGGGTCAGGAAGGAAGCCAGCCGGGGAGTAATGCGAATGTTCATGCGGTTCTTGAAGGTTCAGATGTTTCGGACGGCTTAATTTATTTCAGCAGAAATCCCTGTTCCTCAAGATAAGCAACGATTATGCGTGCGTTTTCTTCGGGGGAGGCACCGTAACCTTTAAGCGCAATCTCCGGGTCAATCGGAGGCTCATACGGGTCATCCACGCCGGTAAAGCCCATCGGGTGACCATCCTGCATGGCCAGGCGGGCTTTGGCATACAAGCCCTTCACATCGCGCTGTTCGCAAACTTCAACCGGCGTATCCATATAAACTTCCACGAAGTTCTCGCCGACCATCTTGCGGGCTTCCTCGCGAGTGGCACGGTAAGGACTGATGGCGGCGCAAATCACGGCACCCGTGGCATGGACAATCTCACCGGCCACGAAACCAATGCGCATAATGTTCGTGTCGCGATCCTCCTTGCTAAAGCCAAGGCCTTTGGAAAGATGCGTGCGAACCACGTCACCATCCAAAATGGCAATCTCGCGCCCGCGCTCAAGCAGCAAGGAGGTGAGCACCTGCGTGGTTGCCGATTTGCCGGAACCGCTCAGGCCAGTGAACCAAATGCAAAATCCCTGCTTGTGGCGCGGCGGATACATCTCGCGCAAAATCTCGGCAGTCTCCGGGCGCGTGAACCAATCCGGGAGCAGTTTGCCTTTGGCGAGGTAATCATCGCGGACCTGCGTACCGGAAATGTTGAGCGTTTTGGCGCCCTGCGGAACATCCTTGCCCTCGACATAACGCTTTTCGTCAGGAAGATAAACAAGTTCCTCGAACGGGATCATCTTCACGCCAATCTCATGCTCGTACTTTTTCATGATTTCCTGGGCGTCATACGGCCCGTAAAACGGCTTGCCGGTCGAATCCTTGCCCGGCCCGGCGTGGTCGCGTCCAACGATGAAGTGATTGGCCCCATGGTTGCGGCGGATGATGGCATGCAGCAGGGCTTCCTTAGGTCCTGCCATGCGCATGGCAAGCGGAAGAAGGCTGAGCAGGGTGCTCTTTTTATCATAGTAATTATCCACCAGCGCCTTATAAATGCGGACGCGCGTATAGTGATCC
>PMLN01000026.1 GCA_003158885.1 Anaerolineae bacterium | reverse complement strand
CGGCGCGCCTTCGTACACATCCGGCGCCCAGAAATGGAACGGAACCACCGAAACTTTGAAACTGAGTCCAACGATCAGGAGGATGATCACACCGAAGATCAGCGGAGCGCCTATCTGCCCGGTCTTGAACGCAGCGGCGAGAGCATATAGATTCGTGGTTCCCGCAAAGCCGTACAGCAGGCTAAACCCGTAAAGCATGACCGCCGAAGTCATTGCGCCGAATAACAAATACTTGAAACCCGCTTCGGTCGAGCGGTCATCGGAAAGCATGAAACCCGCCAGAACATACAGCGGAATGGAGGTGGTTTCAATCGCCAGATAAAGCATGATGAGATCGGCAGCGGAAGCCATGAGGCACATGCCAATGGTCGAGGCAAGCAGCAGGAGATAAACTTCACCGCGCTGTCCCACTTTTTCATGATCCATCAAAAAGAGCGCCGTCATGCCCGCGCCGAAGATAAAGAGCATCTTGAAGAAAAAGCCCAACCAGTCAAATCGGATGGTATTGCCAAGCGTCGAGGTTGGATCGCCGGGGCGGCCCACCAAAACACTGATCACCAAAATGGCAAGCAGCCCACCGGCTGTCAACCAGCCGAGATTGCGGCGGCGTTCCTCTTTCCAAAAAGGTTCGACCACCAGCAAGGTCACAGCGAGGATCAGGATCAGGGTTTCAGGGAGGATCGAGAGAAAAGCTACAGACGTAAACATTTATGCAACTCCCAGCAACTGCAGGATGTGGTTTACTCCTGATTGCACCATGGGAACCATCAAGGCCGGGAATAAACCGATGCCAACCATCAACAGGCAAAGCGTGGTGATCGCCACCTTATCCAACACAGTGACATCGGTCATATGGCCTTCGAGTTTTTCTGGCATATTCCCAAAGAAAACCTTGCGGATATTAAGCATGATATAGGCCGCTGTGACAATAATGGAAATACTGGCGATCACAGCCACCAGCCATTGCGATTGCCAAACCCCAAGGAAGATGGGGAATTCCGCAATGAAACCGGAAAAGCCGGGCATGCCCATCGAAACGAGGCCGCCGATGATGAAGCCAATGGCCGCAAACGGCATCACTTTGCTCATGCCGCCGAGCTCGGGGATTTGGCGCGTATGCGAGCGGTCATAGATCATGCCGGTGACCGCAAAGAAGAGAGCCGTCATGACCCCATGCGAGAACATTTGCACGCCTGCACCGGTGAGACCGTTCTTATTGAGCGTGGACAAACCGAGCATCACCAGGCCCATGTGCGAGACGGAAGAAAAGCCGATCATATATTTCAAGTCGGTTTGGACGAAGGCAATGAACGCCCCGTAAACCACAGCAATAACTGCGCACAACATAATCAGCCACGACCAATGCTGGGCGCCTTCGGGCAGGAGCATGATGCCGACGCGCAAGGCGGCAAACGCGCCAAGTTTCATCAACACACCCGCATGGAACATCGAAACCGCAGTCGGCGCGGCAACGTGTCCATCCGGCGACCAGTTATGGAAAGGCCAAATGCCGCCCAGCACCGCAAAGCCGAAGAATACGGGCAGGAACCACAAGTTCTGGAATGAGGCGGAGAATCCGGCTTTCTCCAGTTGAAGCATATCGAAGGAATACACGCCGCTCGTTTGACCGGCATTCCAATACATGGCCAGTGCACCGACGAGGGCAACCACCGAACCGATGAACAAATACAAGGTCAGTTTCATGGCCGCATATTCACGCGTCTGTATCCAGCCCCAGATGACAATGAGCAGATACATCGGGAACACGGCAATTTCATAGAAGAAGAACAACATGAAAAGATCAAGCGAGGCAAATACACCGAACACGCCGCTGGCGAGAACGAACAGGAAGGCAAAGAACTCGCGCGGACGATCCTGAATTCCGGCAGAGAGATGGGTATGTTCATCAAAGTCGCCCCATGAAATCAGGACGCCGGTAAACATCACCACGCCGGTCAACAAGACCAGCGGGGCGCTGATGCCATCCACGCCAAAATGAAGGCTGATGCCCAGGGCGGGAAGCCAGCCATATTGCTCAACGAATTGATACCCCGTCAGATGCTGGGTTAAATATTGAATGTAAACCCACAGCGATAATAGCAAGGCAAAGGTTGCGGCGGCCAGCGCCACACCGCGCACCTCCGTTTTCCGCCGGGCGGGGATCATCAGGATGATCATCGCCGCCACGAGCGGAGTAAAGACAATTACGCTTAATACAGGAAAGGCCATCATCCACCTCTTAGAATAAGTGCATCACTGCTTTATTGATCACATCCAGAATCCACGACGGCCAAATACCGATCACTAAAATCAAAGCCATCAAAGGAGCCATGACGATAATTTCACGCGTGTTGATCTCGGTCAGTTTATGTTCGCCGTGCGCCCAATGCTCGTTCAGAGGGCCGTGCAGAACCTTGCTGATTCCTTTTAAGATATATGCGCCCGTGAACAACAAACCGAGCATCGAGATCGCCGTATAGGGTGTCAGCAAGGGGAACGAGCCTCGCACCACGAGGAATTCGGAGACAAAACCGTTCAAGCCCGGCAAGCCAAGCGAGGCCATGGATGTGAAGATCAGGATGCCGCCATAGATCGGAACGAGCGGGAACAAGCCGCCAAACTCCTCCAAATTACGCGTGTGCGTGCGTTCGTAGATCACGCCGACCAGGAAGAACATGCC
>PMLN01000169.1 GCA_003158885.1 Anaerolineae bacterium | reverse complement strand
TTGAATTTGCCTTTTCCATATTCTCATCTTATCATTGACACTTCCTGAGCGCATCCATCTGCGGGGGAGTGTTGTTCTCCGTCACATGGGGGAGGCTGTATCAGAAGCGTAACGCAAGCCAATAGGGATCCACCAGAATTGCGAGAATCCCCCAGACTGATCCCAGCACCATGCCTGCGACGACATCCCGCGGATAATGTGCGCCAACGTAGATGCGCGTGAAACCGACCAAGGCCGCGACCGCATACATGGCAAAAGATTCTCCCATCCCAAACTTGAAACCATGGATGAGCAAAGCCGCCATAAAAAATATTTGCGTGGTATGGCCGCTGGGGAAAGAGTCGCCTTTTTCCCGGCGGCCGATGATGCGTGTTTTTTCAAGAGTAAAAAATGGGCGCTCGCGGTCGGATAAGGTCTTGATCGTTTCCACTAATAACCAAAGTGTGAGGGCGCCAAAGATGATCTCAATTGCCAGACGGCGATAGTTCAGTATAAAAAGAAGAAATGCAAAGATGGATGCGGCCAGCATATTGCCGAGCTGGGTTATGAGCCACATAAAGCGATCCAGCCATCTGGGATAGCCCCGCATGTTCAAGAGCATAAAAACCTGGGTATCCAGATGCTGACCGGCGGACCAAATCAAGGACAAGGTCACCAGGGCAAAAAGTGCAAGCAAAACCAATAGCCCTCGTTGCGCGTTAAAAGCCAACGATAGTGAAGTGCGTATTTCAACTGGCAGCCAGATGAAAAACAATGCCAGTCCTGTCACAAGAACTATCAAGAAAACAGGTCTTCGTCTATTCGCAGACCAAAAAGAAGCCTCGTGTGACTGCGGCGGCAGAGGTGTCTCTTCAGAACCGTTAGCCATTGATTGCCACCTCGGAATCTGTCAACTTAGGTTGCCAAATGTCCGGTAAGGGCTGAGCCGGCCATCACGGTTAGAGCGCGCGGATGGATATGCACAGATAAGGAACCCTCGCCAAGCAGGGTACCATCGGCCAGCACAGGCATATGCGGAGTCGAATGGATTCTTATATGTTTAACATGATAATGCTTGATGCCAATATCTTCAAAATGTCCAATCTGAGACAGCATGGCGTATGAAATCATGTTCAATTTGCTCATATCTGAAAAAGTGAATACATCCAAACGGCCATCCCTGAAGGATACAGTCGGGGAAATTTGAAAGTGCGGTCCTAGGAAGGGCATATTCGAAATCACCAGCATATGCGCGGTGGTATCGAGTTTTTTGCGCTCATCGTAAATCATACGCAGGCGCGAAGGTGTGGCTGATACGAATTTTGATAACAATTCCCCAATCATGCTCAGCTTGCCATGTTGGATATCATCCGCCAGGGGATATAGATCTGAAAGGAGACCCAGTGCCGCAACTTCCAGGAACCAGTGACGGGAATGTCCATAATGGACTCTGCCAACATCAATCTTTAGCCGGCGGCCTTTGCGCAACAGGGCAACAGAACTTGCAATATCCCCGGTAATTCCCAAGTTAAAAGCGACGTTGTTTCGTGTGCCGGTGGGGATGATGCCGAGGGTCGCATCACTTCCGACCATGGCCCCCAGGATGCCATCGATGGTGCCGTCGCCGCCCGCCACAACAATCAGTTTGATCCCTGATTGGATGGCGTCATGCACCACCTCCTCAAGCTGGCTGTTCGGGCGTACAGAATAAACCTCGGGTAAAATCTGCTGATCCTGCATCTCTGAAAGAATGCTTGCAAGCTGCTGAGGTGATTCTTCCGGTCGGCCGGAGCCTGCATTAAAGATCAGTTTCGCCCGGATCGGGCGGTAAGCGGCTGATTTGGACTTGCTTGACCTTGGCATAGAATTTCAATTCCTGACTGATGTTACGCACCGTCCCGAAGGTTTTGGGAAAAACCTGCCTGAATTACGGCAACCTTCGGGACGTTTTGCGTAAGGTGAGTTCCTGATTCTTAATACTGCGCCTAAATATGGCTTGGCTCAGAATTGTTCAACGTTAAAACCCCAGATTTTCCTTCACTAAAATCATTGTGGTCCGTCCCGGCATGGATTCTTTATTAACAATCAACAGCTTGTTAATGCTGCTCCTCATACCGTAGGCCTTGAACGCGCGGGCGCTCTCTAATGGGAGGGTGTATTCCTCGACGCGTTTCAAGCCAATCTCCAAGCTTGGGACGATTTTTTGCGTGCCGACCACCCAAATGACATGGGCCGCCGCCGCAACATAACCGGCCAACTGGCTGCCGGTTCCAGAAGCAATAATGACATGACCGGTTTCGGTCACGGCGTGAACGCTGCCCACCATAAACTCCGGGATTGAGCTGAGCTTGGTGATCTCACGGCCCTGTGTCTTGCGGTCAAGCAGCGCCATTTTTGCACGCACCGAGTCGTAGCGGGCATTCACCTCGGCCGGGATAGCCATGGAATCCAGCGTGCGCGAGGCGGCGGTAAAAACCTCCGCACCCTCCGGAAGGAGGTTAAATACCTGCGCCTTGGCTTCCTCGCTGTTCGCGGCAATGATCACTTGGATTCCGTGGGATTCCAGGGCATGGGCGGCGCGCTCGATCTGGGCATCACTGGCTAATTTTTCATACAACCGGTTGGGAATTAATTTGGACAGAGCTGTCATCTGAACGACTCCTTCAATCTTGGATGGATTTTTCCCTGTCATGGAATGCCTCTAGTTTACCCCGCCAATGTCTGAAATCCGTCAATACGACGAATGAAGAAAATCAAAAACCGTTTTATAAGCAGATCGTAAGAATCCAACATGCGAACGGTTTTCAAACGGGGCTATCCCTTACTTTTGGGAC
>PMLN01000043.1 GCA_003158885.1 Anaerolineae bacterium | reverse complement strand
GTTAATGTGACATTGTCAAACTATGGTTTTCTCAAGAAAGGTCAAGGCCTTCTCAAAGTCAAAACTCATCCGCGAATTCCCGCTAACACTTGCACCTGGCGCAAGTGCAGGTGTCTTCACAAATTTAAAAAAATTCGCGCCAATTCGCGGAGATTAGCGGACAAAAATGGACTTTGAGAAAACCATACGAAGCAGCCTTCCACAGCTTGACGTTTCCCCGCGCAAGGCATAGAATCCAAGAAAACAATTAAAGAACGGTCCGTTAGCGGCGAAGCCGGTGGAATTCCGGCACTGTCCCGCAACTGTAAGTTAGTGATTAGCAATTAGCAATCAGCACTTAGCCAACCCGGCTAAAAGCTGACCGCTAAGAGCTAACAGCTAACAAGTCAGGTCGCCCGCCCAGACCAGTTCACCACACTCTCGCGGAAAGGAGGTGGAGGACGGCTTGATCGGATTGCCTCTCCAACCTCCCCAGTCAATGACTGGGGAATTTGATTCTATTCAGGAGAAAACCATGCTACGCAAGATATTCGTTTTAACCCTATTCATCGTCCTATTGTTCGGGTGCGCACCGGCCGTATCCTCCACACCCACATTCGCGCCGACATCCGCGCCCAGCGTGACCCTCGCACCAACAACCGCGACCGTCCCCCCGACGCCCACCGCCATCACATTGACTGACGGACTTGGCCGCACCATGACACTCAGTCACCCCGCACAGAGGATCGTTTCGATGGCGCCCTCAAACACCGAAATCCTGTTTGCCATTGGAGCGGGAGCGCAGGTCGTGGGGCGTGACGAGTTCTCGGATTACCCGGCACAGGTGAAGTCCTTGCCGAGCGTGGGAGGCTCGATGGGAAACTACAGCAACGAGGCGATTGTGGCGCTCAAGCCCGATCTGGTATTGGCGGCGGAAATCAATACGCCCGACCAGGTGAAGTCAATCGAGGCATTGGGTTTGACCGTTTATTATTTGAAGAACCCGGCCACACTGGAAGACATGTATAAAAACCTGCAGATCGTGGCGCAGCTCAGCGGCCATGAATCAGACGCGGAGAATTTAATCACTTCGCTTAAGGCACGCGTGGCGGCCGTGGACGCGAAACTGGCGGGCGTCACCCACAAACCAATCGTCTTTTACGAAGTGGACGCGACCGACCCCGGCAAGCCTTATACATACGGCCCCGGCACATTCGGCGATGCACTGATCGCGGAGGCGGGCGGGATCAACTTTTCGACCGCGGCGGGCATCAAGGATCAATATCCACAGGTTGGATTGGAGCAGATCGTGAAAACCAATCCGGCCATCATCATCCTCGGCGATTCGAATTACGGCGGCACAGCGGATGCCCTTAAAGCACGCGCCGGCTGGGGAACAATTGACGCCATAAAGAACGGCATGATCTTCCCGTTCGACGATAACCTTGTCAGCCGCCCCGGCCCGCGTCTGGTGGACGGTCTCGAGCTGTTGGCAAAACTTATTCACCCGGAATTGTTCCAATAAAGGAAAGGGGAAAAGGGCTGGCATTCCCCTTCGCCCCTCTTCCCCTGACCCCTTGCCCCTAACCCGGACAAGCCGGAANNCTTGCACAAAAAGCAAGAAGTTCAGTTGTAAGCGCCTAACAAATGCAAAACATTAAGCCCTTCCTGCTCGTTCTCCTTTCCCTTGCCCTGGCGCTGATCCTGAGTGTCGCCATCGGTTCGGTATTCCTTTCGCCTGCGCAATTATGGGAAACGTTAATCGGTCACGGCACGCAAGTCTCGAACGCGATCTTATGGGATATCCGTTTGCCGCGCACCGTATTGATCGCCTTGACAGGCATGGCACTGGGCGGAAGCGGTGCAGCCTATCAAGGCTTGTTCCGCAACCCGCTGGCCGATCCATACCTGATCGGTGTGGCATCGGGCGCGGGTTTGGGCGCGGTGATCGCGATGAGCATCCAATGGCCGTATTCGTTCTGGGGCTTGATGGCAATTCCGATGGCGGCTTTTGCGGCGGGCTTGCTGACCATATTCATCGTTTACTCGCTGGCGCGCGTCGGCAAAATCATTCCAACCACCAACCTGATCCTGGCGGGGGTGGCGTTCTCTTCCTTTGCCACATCCTTGACATCCTTCCTGATGCTGCGCTCGACTAACGAACTCCGGCGGGCGCTGGGCTGGCTGTTGGGCGGGGCGAGCCAATCCGGATGGACGGCGGTGCTGGCGATCACGCCATATCTCATCATCGGTCTCGGCATCCTGGCCTTTAGCGGGCAGGCGTTAAACCTGCTGCAATTCGGAGATGAGCAGGCCCAGCAACTGGGGCTGAACGTGACGCGCTCCAAAACCATCTTATTGGTCGCGGCCTCCCTGGCGACCGCGGCGGCAGTGGCCTTTTCCGGCATCATCGGTTTTATCGGGTTGATCGTGCCGCACGTGATGCGCTTGTGGTTCGGCGCAGATTACCGCCGCCTAGTGCCGTTATCCATCATCGGCGGCGCGGCGGCATTGATCCTATCGGATGTGGTGGCACGTGTGGTGATCGCGCCGCAGGAAATCCCGGTCGGGATCGTTACGGCGCTGGTCGGCGCGCCGTTCTTTCTATGGGTGCTGAGGCGCGCAAAGAATCAAGGTTATTGGTAATTGGGGATTAGAGATTAGAGATTGGAGATTAGAG
>PMLN01000093.1 GCA_003158885.1 Anaerolineae bacterium | reverse complement strand
CAAGGCATTGACAATATTCGAAACCGTACTCCGATTTAAACCTGTAAGATTAGCGATTCGGGCGCGGGATATGGGTGCGTGGAGCCGAAGCGTATTCATTACAATCGACTTATTGATCTTTCGCACCTTATCTTGATTGCCAGTGAGCATGAAACATATTCCTAGATTTGTTTATCGATTGAATAAACTAATTTTTAACATTATATTCACTTTGTGAAAGAATGTCAATATGATCCCAAAAACTGATCCAACGTTTGAGTTATGTGTGCCTCCTCAAAAGATTTTGGAGATAAGATCACATCTAATGAGTGAATTTGCTGTCCCCACATTGAAGGGCCTCAAGCACCATAGGCAGAGAGATGCCGGCTTGTGGTGGAACGGTTGGCCTAACCGTTGCGGAGGGCGCCTAATGTGTCAATAGGAAGGTGGCACAGGAGGGATGCGACGAAAGGTGTTGCGCCGGTGGCGATCAGTTTAAGAAAATTACTTCTGTTCGTAGCGTGCTCATGGCATCTATAAGTGTTTCGTGTCAGGGGACATATTTTGCGCGACAACCACATTGTACAAGAAAAGGCATCTATGTCTTCTTGACATACCTTGCGCAATGTACAGATTGAAAGTATGCTTAACAGCGCTGGATGGGTTTCATAGAAATTGGTGGTCGGATTGAAACAAGTCGTCATTGAAAACCCCGTACTCAATTCTCCCTTTGAAGAGCCGAAGCGGCACTTTCGCTTTACGGAAGATGGCATTACGGATGAAATTGTCGAAGAGCGGCGCATCAGCCAGTATTTCGTGCCAATTCCGCGTGCCAAAAAGAAAAGCCCCAAGCAATTATCGTTTGAAACAGAATGGACTGCCGACCGCGTCGAGGAGAACAAGGATATCAATCGCATTCGCGAACGCGTTGCGATTTGGCGTAAGGGTGGATATGTAGGCATTACCAAAACAACCTCCAGATTATTGGAATACTGGAAGCGCGCAGACCGCGAGCGCAAGCTATTCTTCTGCCAGATTGAAGCCCTCGAAACAGCGATTTGGATCACGGAAGTTGCGCCCAAGTACGGCGAGGCTTGGGTTGAGAATCTCCTGCGCGAGAAGAACATGCAATGCAATCCGCTGCTTTATCGGATTGCAGTCAAAATGGCGACAGGTTCTGGCAAGACTGTGGTCATGGCCATGTTGATCGCATGGCAGGCCTTGAATAAGATTGCCAATTCGCAGGACGCCCGCTTCTCGGATGCTTTCCTGATCGTTACGCCGGGCATCACCATCAAGGATCGCCTGCGCGTCTTGCTCCCTAATGACCCGCAGAACTATTACCGGGAGCATGATATTGTCCCATCCGATTTATTCCCCGAATTGGACAAAGCCAAATTTATTATTACGAACTTCCATGCGTTCAAACTGCGCGAACGCCTCTCTGCGGGCAAATTGACCCGGCAACTTTTACGTAGTGACGACTTAAGTCGTTCACCTTTACGTAGTAACGACTTTAGTCGTTCGTCATTCACAGACTTTAGTCGTTCTCCATTTACAGAAACACCTGACCAGATGGTGCGACGGGTTTGCCGGGAGTTGGGGAATAAGAAAAACATCGTGGTTATCAACGATGAAGCCCATCACTGCTACCGCCATAAGCCGGAAGCCGAAGAAGATACCTTATCCGCCGATGAACGCCGCGAAGCCGAACAGCGCGAAGAAGAAGCCCGCATTTGGATTTCAGGCATTGAAGCGGTGAAAGCCAAGCTCGGTGTAAAGGTGGTTTACGATCTTTCCGCCACGCCATTTTTCCTGCGCGGCTCGGGCTTCAATGAAGGAACGCTATTTCCGTGGGTGGTCTCGGATTTCTCGTTGATTGACGCGATTGAATCTGGAATCGTCAAAGTGCCGCGCGTGCCCGTTGCGGACGACTCGATGGTGGGTGAGCAGCCCACCTATCGCGATCTGTGGTTTCGCATTCGCGAGCACCTGCCCAAGAAGGGACGCAAGTCCGAAGACTTTGGCATGGCTCCTGCATTGCCTGTGGAGTTGGAAGGCGCGCTCCAAAGCCTGTACAGCAATTACGAGAAGAAGTTCAAGCAATGGGAGGGTAGTAACGACTTAAGTCGTTACTACGACCGTCCCGCGCCGCCTGTCTTCATTGTTGTGTGCAACAACACCAATGTATCCAAGATGGTTTTTGATTACGTTTCGGGCTGGGATAAGCGCCTGAAGAGCGGTGAAGTCGTCCCTGTGCCTGGCAAATTGGCTTTATTCAGCAACGTGGAGAATGGGCACTGGATGGATCGCCCCAATACGATCTTGATTGACAGCCAGCAATTGGAATCCGGCGAGGGCATGAGCGAAGAGTTCAAACGCATTGCTGCTATCGAGATCGATGAATTCAAGGAAGAATATCGCGCACGCTTCCCAGGCCGGGACGTGGACTCGCTTACGGATGAAGACATCTTGCGCGAGGTCATGAACACGGTCGGCAAAGCCGGCAAGCTGGGTGAAAGTGTTCGCTGTGTAGTCTCGGTTTCGATGCTCACGGAAGGTTGGGATGCCAACACCGTAACGCACATCCTCGGCGTCCGAGCCTTCGGGACTCAATTATTGTGCGAGCAGGTTGTTGGACGCGGCTTACGTCGTCGCAGTTACGCGCTCAACAAGGAGGGTATGTTCGATGCGGAATACGCCGAAGTGTATGGCGTACCGTTTTCGTTCATCCCCAGCGCAGGCTCGGAGAAAAACCCCAAGCCGGGACCGACGCCCACACGCGTTCGCGCCCTCGAAGATCGAATCGCCTGCGAAATCACATTTCCACGCATCATCGGTTATCGCTATCAATTTGAAGGCGAGAAACTCAAAGCCACGTTTACGCAGGATTCGAAAATGTCCATTTCCACGGCGGACGTGCCGAGCAAGACCGAAATGCAATCCATTATCGGCGAGTCGAGCTTTCACGAATTATATGGGTTGAAAGAGAAGCGCCTGAATCAAGTGGATTTCAGGCTGGCGGCTTTATTGTTGGAAAAATACTTGAAGGACACAGATGGCAATACGAAGCCGTGGTTCTTCCCGCAGTTGCTTCCCATCGTGCATGAATGGCGGGAAAACTGTTTGATCTGCAAAGATAATACCTTCCCGCAAATGCTTTTGATGGTCGCTTTTGCCAATACCGCCGCGGATAAGATCTATCAAGCGATTGTGACTTCCAATAAAGGCAAACAGACTTTATTACCCATCCTGCGTCCATACGAGGCCCTTGGCTCGACCCGTTATGTGGACTTTGACACTGCCCGCGATGTATATCGCACCCGCGCCGACAAGTGTCATGTTTCGCATGTCGTGTTGGATAGCGGCTGGGAAGCCAAATTGGCTGAAATCTTTGACAATGAATTGGATGAAGTCATCCATTACGTCAAGAATTTCCAGTTGGGCTTTACTATTCCTTATACATTCAATGGCGAAGAAAAAGCGTACTTGCCGGATTACATCATTCGCATTGACGATGGTCATGGAAAAGACGATATGCTAAACCTGATCCTGGAAGTCAGCGGCGAAGCCCGCAAGGACAAAGCCGCCAAAGTGGAAACAGCCCGCAACTTGTGGATTCCCGCCATCAACAATCACGGCGGCTTCGGGCGCTGGGCATTCCTGGAGATCGTTGATCCGTGGGATGCAAAGAATACGATTCGCAAGTTCGTTCAAGGCAAAAAAGTGGATGGAGTTCCACCGATGTTTAGTAGTTGAAGATAACAAGGCAAGTCGAATAGGAGAAACAACAATGAACACAATCCGGCTGGGAGATCGAATCGAGAGCGTGCAGCGTCCTGCCAACGTTGCCAGACCCTACTTGACCGCGCAGTATTTGGCTCAAGCAGTGTTCAACCCAACTCCAGATCACACCAAGGTAAGGGATTATTATGTCCAGAGTCAGCCAATCTCCTCGCCGCCGCCTTTTTTCGATGATATGCCAGCAGGCACTAGGGATTTAGGGGAATATGAAGTGCTTCTTAC
>PMLN01000213.1 GCA_003158885.1 Anaerolineae bacterium | reverse complement strand
GTTCATCTCTCTTGATTTGAAAAATATCGAAATCGCGCGCCACAGCCGCATTTGGATGAAGGGCTTGCACTTCCTTTAAGACATCCTTTTCACGATAGCGGCGCGAAATGTGCGTGAGGATTAATTTTTTAACATTTGCCTGGATGGCCAGTTCCGCGCCTTGTCTCGCGGTGAGATGCGAAAACTGGGATGCCATTTCGGCTTCTTCATCCAGATAAGTGGACTCGATCACCAGTGCATCCGCCTCTCTGCAGGCCTCCAGCAGGTTATCCGTTCGGCCGGTATCGCCCACCACCACGAGTTTGATGCCTCGTTCAACTTCTCCCAATACATCGTTTGGCGTGATGTGCCTGCCGTTTGATAAGGTGATGGTTTTACCTGCCACCAGATCACGGCGTTCCGGTCCGAATGGAACGCCGAGCGCATCGGCTTTTTCCGGCAAAAAGGGCCGACGGGCTTTTGTCTCGAAAATATAGCCGAGACAATCCGCTCCACGATGGGTCACCGGGAAAGCGGTGATGGTAAAATCTTCGGCTTCGAAAAACGTCCCCGGCTTGATTTCCCGGAAGTGAAGCGGCATGGGTGTCGGGTTGCCGCGCAGGACTACATCCTCGATCAAGGTGCGGACGCGATCCAAGGTGGCGCGCCCTCCAAAGATTTCGAGTTGGTCAATCGCCTCCCAGCGCATGAACGTGCTGAGCAAACCGCCGAGGCCGAGAATATGATCCAGGTGACCGTGCGTGAGCAGGATGCGCGTCAGATGCCGAAAGCCAACCCCCGCTTGCAGGATCTGGCGCTGAGTCCCTTCGCCGCAATCGATCAGAAAACGATATTCGTTGTGTGTGATGATTTGAGCTGAAAGCCCGCGTTTGGCAGAAGGTGCGGAGGCGGAAGTGCCAAGAAAAAGAATTTCGAACAACGATGAGTCCTTCTAGAAGTTTGATAAACAAAACGCAGATCGCATCCTCTATGCTTTGCGAATTGCGTTTTACGTTTTGAATTATTGGTCAATTGTACCTTAAAGAAAACAGACCATTTGTGCTATAATTTTTCGTGACTCTTTTTTGGATCCCGCAGTAAAAAATGTTTAATTTCTTTTCCCGTCCCAAGAAACGCAAGTCCCAGCGGAAAACCCCTCCGAAGGCGCAAATGCGCAACAAGCCTTCCGGCAAATCCATGCCGCCGCCGGAGCCGGAGCCGGTATCCCCCAATCCATCGCTTGGGGACAAGCTGTCTTCCGAACGCAAGCTCGATTTGACCGGTATTATCCTTGCAATACTTGGCACTCTGATCCTGCTTACCCTGTTCGCCTCCTCGCGCTCGCCACTGACAGCCGGCTTGATGAGTTTTCTCGGCCAGGTCTTTGGTTGGGGAATTTATATTTTGCCGGTTGCGTTATTCGTCTTTGGCATTTGGCTGATCCTTCGCCGCAACGAACGCCTGCCTGTATTGTCGCTTGAGCGGGTTGTTGGGATCATTTTGCTTTTTGTTTGGCTGCTTACCACCATGCACAGCATCATTGCCGCACCCGTGATGGCGGATGTGGCGGCCAACGATGGCGCAGGTGGGGGATATATTGGCGGCCTCTTTGAGCGTTTGCTGTTTTTTGGCCTTGGGTTGTGGGGCGCAGTGATTGCCCTGGCGGCTTGGTTTCTGATTGCGTTGACGATGACGCTCGATATTACCATGCAGGATTTATTTCGCTGGGTCGCAGGGGTATTTGTCCGATTGAAATCCGTGGTGGTTAAGGCCGCCCCGGCGACGGCAGATGCGCAAGCCAACGGTTACACTCCGCTGAAAGAAACGCTTGCTGTGCTGCCCTCCATCCCAGCCCCGACGCCAAGTTCGCCAACTGTGACTACAACCGTCAGTCCCCCGGTGATTCAATGGGTTTTGCCGCAACTCGATGAAATTCTCGATGCAGGCAGTGCCCCCTCGGTCAACGAAGATTTTATCAATAAACGAGCTCGTTTGATCGAAGAGACACTGGCATCCTTCAGCGCACCTGCCCAAGTGGTTGAGATCAGCCGCGGACCAACGATTACGCAATTCGGCGTGGAGCCGCTCTTCGTCGAGACGCGCAGCGGGCGAACACGCGTGCGCGTCAGCAAGATTGCCTCCCTGGCGGATGATTTGGCCTTGGCGCTTGCCGCACAGCGCATCCGCATTCAAGCGCCGGTTCCGGGACATAGTTATGTGGGTATCGAGGTTCCGAACGAGGAAATGACGCTGGTCGCCTTGCGGGATGTTCTGGAGAACGAAACCTTCAAGCGTAATAAAACGCTTTTGCGTTTTGCGCTTGGGCAGGATGTGGCCGGTCATCCCATCGCCGCCAATTTGGAATCCATGCCGCATTTGCTGATCGCAGGCACGACCGGTTCAGGCAAATCGGTATGTGTGAACTCGATCCTTTCATGTTTTCTGTTGAATAACACGCCGGACGATCTGGGGTTGGTGCTGGTGGATCCGAAGCGCGTGGAGTTGACCGGCTACAATGGCATCCCGCACTTGCTTGCACCTGTGGTGGTCGAAGTGGAACGCGTGGTGGGCGCCCTGCAATGGATGACCCGTGAAATGGATAAACGCTATCATGAGTTTGCGAAGGTCGGTTCGCGCAACATCACGGATTACAACGCCCGCATGAAGGCGGAAGGCAAAAAGAAACTGCCNNCATATGATCCTTGCCACCCAGCGTCCTTCGGTGGATGTGGTGACCGGTTTGATCAAAGCCAACTTTCCGGCGCGCATCGCGTTTGCGGTTGCATCCGGCGTGGATAGCCGCGTCATTCTCGATCAGCCTGGCGCAGAGCGGTTGCTGGGTCGTGGCGACATGTTATATCAGGCTCCTGACGCGCCTGCACCTGTTCGCTTGCAGGGCGTGTTTGTTTCCGATCATGAGATCCAAAAGGTGGTTGAATATTGGAAAGCGCAAGTTGCCGCATCCACTCCCTACGCTGTGACTGGTGCACCCGTGGATGCATTGCCTGAGAATGTACCGCTTAAACAAAAGCCGTTGTGGGAGGAGGAAGCAACGGACGGTGATCCCCTTCTCAATGACGCGATTGATATTATCCGCCGCGAAGGCCGCGCCTCGGTGTCTATGTTACAGCGCAGGATGCGGATTGGTTATACGCGCGCCGCGCGGTTGATGGATGTGATGGAGGATCGCGGCATTGTCGGCCCGCCGGAGGGGAATACGCAGGTGAGGCAGGTGTTGGATTATGGCCCTACAGCGCCGCCCAAGGAAGAATAAGCATGATTACCCCAGAACATAAGGATTCCAGGCGTGAATGCTGCGAATGGGTGTGGAATTTTGAAGTATTGCCGGAAATGAGCTGAATGAAAAGCCGACCCGTTGAAAAGGCCGGCTTTTTTCGTGGGTATTAGTGAAATCCGTGGCTAAAAGCTTGAAAGATTAAATTCGGGGTGGTTCATGTTGTTTAGTACCTTCCGGCCCTCGCTCGCATCGCGCCGCTGACCATTGAAACGAACACAATGATCCATCCTATTAATCCGAGACCGCCGGTGAGTATGATCACCCACCATGGCGTATTGAGTTTTAATTTGAGTTCAACGCGGTTGCCAAAGATCACGATGAAAATCAGGGCGAAGCAAAGAATGCCCGCCATGATTGCCAGGTTGATTATGATTCCTCGAAACATGGCGAATTTATAGTGGCGCCTTTCTGTGGTTTGAATCGCCCATTGGTCACGCTCACGCTCCCATGTTTTTCCGAACCAGGCTGTATAATGGGCAATAGCCCAATATTTGGAAGATTTTTTTCGATATATGGTGAGTCAAAATGACGAGTCGCTTTCTGGATAAACTTAAGAGCATTTGCCATACGTGCCTGGATATCCTGTTTCAACCCGCAGGAATGTCCCCGTTGAATTGGTTGGAGGCCGTTTTGTTGTTCGGTCTGTTCGCTGGCGGTATATTGCATTGGGGGACATTCTTAAATTGGTTCAACAACCGCTTTGATTTTCAGGATTGGCATAACCAGGTTGGGCCCTATCTTGAATTTCTAAGCAAAGCGCTCAGAAGCGGACAGTTTCCCATGATCGCCCAGTCCCCATACATGATTCCGGCTCAATATCTCGCCCGGCAGAACCGTCCCTTTTCACCGCAAATCCTCCTGCTATATTTTTTAAACCCGGCGACCTATGTTCTTGTAAACGTTTGGATCTTCTATAGTATCGGTTTTGTCGGCCTTTTATTGATCCGCAGGAGATATCATCTCTCGCTGGTTTCATTTCTGGCATTGTTTCTGTTGTTCAACCTTAACGGTCATATCCTGGCCCACTTCGCAGTCGGTCATTTTGAATGGGTGGGATATTT
>PMLN01000324.1 GCA_003158885.1 Anaerolineae bacterium | reverse complement strand
TCGGCTTGAGCGGAATCCCCGGCGTGATAGATGAACGCGGCTGGCAGGATCTGTTCGGTTACACCCTGCGCATCACGGTGGTCGGCGTGGCAGACGAACTGGCCGCGGCCGCCTCGCTGGTGATGGGCCAGGCCGCGGAAGGAACCCCGATCGTGCATGTACGCGGATTCCCGTATCCGCTGAGCGAAGGCTCGCTCAAGGAATTAATTCGCCCGAAGGAACAAGATTTGTTCAGATGAACAGCCAAAAGGAACATGCGTTTTGGGAGGCAATGAAAAACCTGGCAGTCAGCCATCGCATCGTCATAGACAGGCCAAAGGGCAAACCACATCCCAACTGGCCGGCAGACCGAATCTACCCGCTCGATTATGGATACTTCGAGGATACCTCTGCCTCGGACGGCGGCGGGATCGATGTGTGGCTCGGTTCACTCCCAAACAAAGCGCTAACAGGAATCTTATGCACGTTTGATAGACTCAAGCGCGATGCGGAGATCAAACTCCTGCTGGGCTGCACGCCCGAGGATGTGGAAAGCATCCTGACTTTCCAGAGTGAGAACATGAAGACCCTCTATATTCCAAACCCCAAGGAAAAGAAAAATGAAATCCATTCCTGAGTCGCATCAAGATTTGCTGAAGGATGAAACCAAGGCCTTCCTCTATCTTGCCACCCTTATGAAGGATGGCTCACCGCAAGTCACACCCATCTGGTTCGATATGGATGGCGAATATATCCGGATCAACTCAGCCAAAGGCCGCCTTAAAGACAAGAATATGCGCGCCCGCCCCACAGTAGCATTGTGCATCGCCGACCCAAAGAATCCATACCGGTACCTGCAAGTACGAGGCATGGTGACCGAGATCAGCATGGAAGGCGCCGAGGAGCATATCGACCAGCTCAACTTCAAATATCAGGGCGACCGGCATTATCCAGACCACGGCCCGGATAAACCGCGCGTCATCTATAAAATCGAGCCATTAAAAGTCGATGCCCACGGATAGCGCCCACGATTTTCTACGCTCGCGGCGTTCGATTCGGCGGTTCAAACCGGACCCGATACCGGACTCTGTCATTGAACGCATCCTCACCACGGCAACCTATACCCCATCCGCCCATAACCGCCAGCCATGGAGATTCGTGGTGATCAAGAGCGCGGACGTCAGGCCGCAACTCGCAAAGGCTCTGATCGATAAAATGCGCCTCGACATGCAAGCCGAGGGCGCTCTGGAAACCGAGATCGAAAAGCGTGTAGCTAGTTCCATTCGCCGCATCGATGAAGCGCCCGTGATTATCATTCTGTGCCGGGATGTAACAGATGTTCGCATCAATACCCCTGAAGAAAATATCATGAATATCCAATCCACTGCCCTGGCCGGATTACAACTCTTACTAGCAGCCCACGCCGAAGGGCTGGGAGGAAACTGGATTTGCTGGCCGCTCTATGCTCAAGAAGCAACCCGTTCTGCATTGGATTTGCCTGAAACGTGGGAGCCGCAAGCGATATTTTTGATTGGCTATTCTGCGGATACACCAAAAGAAAAACAACTCAAGCCATTAAGTAGTATCACTTTGTATCTCAACTCCTGATAAAAGGAGAATCGTTATATGGAAAATCAAAATGTGTGGGCAGCACAAAACAAAAGGCAATTCTTAAAAACGATCTTAGCTATATTGGGGGCCGAATTATTGCTATTTGCAATTGGCATCAGCTTTGCCTTGATAGCAGATGGACTGGTGACAGCATTTTTAGTTTTGGCGATTTGTATACAACTTGTAAGATATTGGCTCGTTAGTGTCTTCAGCATCAGTGATCTCCGATGGAAACAAATGCCGCCGATGAACTTGCGTCGCTGGATCTTTTTTACATGGCGCATGGCTTTCTCTTTGTTGATAATTATTATTGGAATATTGTTATTACGCAGCCAAGGTTTCCTTGGACAGAATATTTTCTACTTGTTATTCAAATAACTTATGAAAATCGTTGCTCTCGCAGGCGGGGTCGGCGGCGCGAAACTCGCACACGGACTCGCCCAGATCCTGCCACCCGAAGATCTAACGGTCATCGTCAATACCGGCGATGACTTCGAACACCTCGGCTTATCCATTTCCCCCGATCTGGATACGGTCTGCTATACACTGGCCGGACTGGCAAATCCAGACATGGGCTGGGGGCGCGCCGATGAGACCTGGAACACCATCGCGAACATCGAAAGGCTGGGCGGGCCGAATTGGTTCCACCTCGGCGACCAGGACCTGGCCACGCATATCGAACGCACACGGAGATTAAAGGAGTGCCAGCCGCTTTCGCGAATCACGCGCGATTTCTGCAAAGCATGGGGGATCAAGCCGACTGTTTTACCGATGAGCGATCAATCCATCCGAACCATCGTGGAGACCGACGAGGGCGAGCTGGCATTCCAGGAATATTTCGTCCATCGAAGATGCGAGCCGCGCACCAAAGGCTTCCGGTTCGAGGGGGTGGATAAAGCGAAGGCGGCTCCAGGTGTAGGCGAAGCGATCCAGACCGCAGAAGCCATCGTGATCTGCCCATCCAATCCGTGGGTCAGCATTGCGCCCATCTTGGCGGTTCTTTCAACTTTACCGGAAAAATGGGGAGAAAGGGAAGGAAGAAATCAGATTGTGGCCGTATCCCCGATCATCGCAGGAAAAGCCGTGAAAGGCCCGGCGGCGAAGATGTATGGCGAGCTGGGCATCGAACCCTCCGCGCTGGCCGTGGCCAAGCATTATCAAAACCTGGCCGGCGGTTTTATCCTCGACGAAGTGGACGCGAAGCTCGAGGCCGATATTCAGGGTTTAAACATGCAAACACTGGTTACAAAAACGTTAATGCAAAACTCAGATGACCGCAGACATCTGGCGGAAGATGTGTTAGACTTCATTGGAAAACTCCTATGACACTCTGGGCAATTGTCCCGGTCAAACCCTTGCGGCGAGGAAAGTCCAGGCTCGCCGGAACTCTATCCGAAGACGAACGGGTGAAACTAAATCGTCTTTTGCTCGAACGCACATTAAACACACTTATTGAAGTCAAGGAAGTGGAAGAAGTCCTGGTGGTCAGCCGCGACTCCTCCGTCCTGGCGCTGGCGCGTGAGCACGGTGCGCGTACCGTCCAGGAGGACGACGGCGCGCCGAACCTGAACACGGCGCTTAAACGCGCAACCGTCGTGGCCCAAGTCTACGCCTCGCGCGGCGTGTTGGTCATCCCCGCCGACCTGCCGCTCCTAAATCATGAAGATATTTCAGCCCTGCTGGCACGCTCCGTGAATCCACCCGTGGTAGTCATTGCCCCCGACCGTCATCAAAAAGGGACGAACGCCCTGCTGCTATCGCCCGCCAACATCATCGAATATGATTTCGGTGAAGGCTCGTTCAAGCGTCATTGTGACCGCGCCCGGCAAGCCGGGGCGCGGCTCGAGATCGTAAACCTGCCCTCCCTCGAACTGGATTTGGATTTACCCGAAGACCTTGAGTTGATCCGAAACATCGAAAGGGAGAGATTTGGGAAAAACGGCTGAGGCTGTTGCATCCAGGTTATCCGCTTCCCAGATATAGCCAGTGGACGGATTACCTGCAAGCTGGACCGGAAACACATCATTCACAGCCAAAGCGATAGAGCCCCCATTGTCCTTCTCGGTCAGGATCACCCTCTTATTGGCGCCTCCCGCCCCGGCCGCACCGGCAAGATTCATGCTCTGGCAGGCCGCCAGAATAAACAAGCCCGACAAAAAAAGCCCAGTAACACCATCCTCTTCATGCCTTTTCTCCTCTTTCAAAAACTTGCCTATGCGTAGAACGTCCCGAAGGTTGCTGTAAGGCAGAGATGATCCTACTTCAAACCTTCGGGACGATAAACAGATGACATTAATGGGGCATAGCGGAGGACTTATGGAGTTTGGTAAAGAATCGCTCCGCTGTGGGGCACAACTGAGGATTCACCGATTCTGATGAATGATCGTAGTGTTGTGCCCCTACATGTTATGGGTTACGGCATATAATACGTGATGATCAACTGCGGCCTGCTTGTAACATCGGTAGAGTTGCCGCTGAAGAACTTCAGGTAGTCGGCCCGGAAATTATTATTGGTGGCCAGGTTGAAATAGAGGCGGAATTGGGTCAGGCCGCCATTGGCGGTGGTCTTATTGATGCTGCTGAAACCCGAGGAATTTATGCTGGCAGAATACCAGCCAGACGCTGGGGCAGCGCCAAAAGAAGCCGCGTTCGTCAGCGAGGCCGCCGCGTTAAAATCCGCCTTCTCCAAAATGGAACTGCTCCCAAACCAACCTTTGCGGATGTCCACCCATAAAGTTCCTAGAACATTGAATGGATTGGTCCCCGTTGGCAGACCGCTTTGCGCGATCTTGAGCACAGCGGACTCAATGACAGCGGTATCAGGCAAGCCGGAAGTATTAAAAGAAAGGATGGATTTGTATTGCCGGTTCCCGCTATCATCTCCGAGTTGCAATGTAGTGTTCGTCGCATTGATCGTTCCTCCGGAGGTATTGGCGGAGGTAGCAGCGAGAATCCAACCATCATAGGTGCCGGCAGATTGGAAGAACGTCGCGGGGCCTGAAATGTTCAGCGCCAGGTTCCCCCCTCCACGATAATAGCTGGCAACCTCAATATAGTAGGTAACTCCGCCGGTTACAGAGAGTTGAAGCTGAGATTGCCGCGTCCCGTTGGAATCATCGTTGCAGCCGATGGAAGTCAGATATCCTTCGCTGCCGGTCCACACACCCAAGACCGTATCATAGTTACTGCCGCTCGTGGAAAGCGTCAAGGATGTGGTTGCAGAAGGGGTATATTGATACCAAACCGTATTGTAATGAGTATCATCCGTGCAATGGAACGTTGGATCGTCCGCGGCGGATGTGGCAGTGCTGGTATCCATATTATCGGTATACGTTAGGGACGAAACCACCTTGGCGGATGCGAAGGCATCGTTCGAACCGCCCGTGGGTGGCGTATTTGTAGGTGTACGGGTTGGAGTGGACGATCCTGTAGGTGTGGCCGTTGGTGTTCGAGTGGGCGTGGAGGTATTGGTTGGCGAGGAATCCGGCGTAACCGTAGGCGTCCGGCTGGGTGTGGAGGTATTGGTCAGTGACGAAGTCGGTATAACCGTAGGTGTCCGGCTGGGAGTGGCCGTATTGGTTGCTGTCGGGGTATTCGTCGGATTGATGGGCTTCACAGTTACCCAGGAAGTGTCCTCTCCGACACGCGAAGTGGTGTAATTCGGATCGTACTTAATGCGCATATAGCCGCCGTTCTCACCCCAGGAAGTGCCATAGCTATTTCGCAAAATCCAGGTTTGAGTGGAATCATCCCAACCCACCAGGACAACCATGTGATCTGTATCGCCTCCACAATAAGTATTTGCAGCCCCTGTCGCGGGATTATATACACCACCTGAATAGTTATCAAAGAGAGGGTCAGAGGCACAAACCGAGGTCGTGACTGGGCCATAGGTATAGATGGCGGCCTTGATCTGATCCACGGTCGGCGTACTATAATCATTTCCTCCAGCCGGGACATACGACCAGCCAGAAAGTATATACGGGTGGGAATATGTGTTACAGGTTCCATCCTTACCAGTGGATCCACTAGTGTAAGGATCA
>PMLN01000064.1 GCA_003158885.1 Anaerolineae bacterium | reverse complement strand
CGAATTGCGCGGCGGCATGGATGCTTCGCAATACAAGGATTACGTCCTCGTTTTATTGTTCGTCAAATATGTCTCGGATAAATACGCGGGCCAGAAGAACCCGCTGATCGTTATCCCCAAGGGCGGAAGCTTTGCGGACATGATCGCCGCAAAAGGCGATAAAGACATCGGCAACAAGATGAATATCATCATCGCCGCGCTCGCCAAGGAGAACGGTCTCAAGGGTGTGATTGACCAGACCGACTTCAACGATCCCGATAAACTCGCCACGCGCAAGGACGACTGGCGCGGGAATGTGATCAAAGAGCGCGAAGTGCTTTACGCCATACAAAGCCATATCCCGGACGAAGCGGAAGCTGAACGCATTTTCAATTTGGTCAGGAACCAGCCGGATTATTGAGCATGCACCAGATCATTGTGAACGGAATTGTGGTGGATGTCGTCCGCAAGGATATCAAGAACCTTCATCTGGCCGTGTATCCACCAAACGGCAGGGTGCGTGTGGCAGTTCCCTTGTTGGTCAACGACGAGGCTGTGCGGATGGCCGTAGTTGCAAGGTTGGGCTGGATCAAGCGGCAGCGGATCAAATTCAGGGAACAAGAGCGCGAGCCTAAACTCGAATACGTAAACGGCGAAAGTCATTATTTTCTTGGAAATCGCTATCTGTTGAACCTGGTCGAGAATAGCCGCGCCGGAAAAGTGGAAATCCGCAACAAGAAGAAGATTGACTTATACACCCGCCCCAACAGCCTAAGAATTCAACGGGAGCGCACCATGTCTACCTGGTATCGGAACTATCTCCGTCACGTTGTCCCGCCTCTGATTGCGAAATGGGGGAAGGTCATTGATGTCGAAGCAGCCGATTGGGGCATCAAGCAAATGAAAACCAAATGGGGCGCCTGCAACACCCGACAACGCCGCATTTGGATCAACCTGGAGCTGGCGAAGAAATCCGAAGCCTGCCTGGAATATATTGTTGTGCATGAGATGGTACATCTGCTGGAACGCCATCACAATGAACGGTTTCTCGAACTGATGAACAAGTTCATGCCGCGCTGGAAGTATTATCGCGCCGAACTCAACCGCGCGCCGTTGGGAAATGTGGATTGGGATTATTAACCAGGGGGCAGGATGGAAATGTCGCATACACCGCAGCCGTCTATGGGTTATTCGCGGCATTCGTAAATTCGCGTAATTCGCGTTAAGGGTTTCCCGACATTGGTAGAGCCATGCAGCGCTTGTGCATTCCCATACACAGCCGTTTTGCCTTGTGCTACAATTGGAAATAGAGCACAACCCTCGGCGGCTTATGCGCTCCGGAGCATGGATTTCTACTCACATTTTGCCCCTGTAGCTCAATGGATAGAGCACCTGCCTTCTAAGCAGTTGGTTGTGGGTTCGAATCCCGCCAGGGGCGCTGTGTAAGTTGTAAAGGTTCTGCGTCAACCTTTCGCTTACCCATTGGAGAGAGAACTGGTTCTGACCCGGTTCTCTTTCCGCTTTTAAGGGGGCGATGTGATGAATGACTAATTAGATCTGATCACCACTGAACAAATGGCACAAGACACACTGCCACTAAAAAACAAAATAGAAGAGCGTATTCAATCCCGACCAATTGCTCATCAAGTTTTACTTCGGTGAGCGGCTGGCCTGTTGGTTCGTTGATATTCAAGATAGCGATCCAAGTCCGACCGAGGTATTCGAAGAGGGCTGTTGCGTGCTTCTGGATTGAGTTTGTAGGCATTGGGGAAATGTCCGTTCTGGTAAAGGTTTACAACGGTGCGTACTGAGCAACGAAGCACTTTGGCAATTTCTTTTGTGGTCAGTTCGCTGGTGGACATGTGCGCATTGTACGCAAAATGGGAAATAAGTCAAGGGCGGGAGGGAAACCCAACCCCAATCACGGTAGAAAATTGTCACGGCAAACACGAAGTGCCGCCGCTAGGCGGCGCGATATTTTTCGAGATAATCTGATATTGTGGCTCGGGTATCGCCATTTATGACGAGGCTGCCGGCATCGTCATGCTTGATGGTGCTGGCCATCGCTGGTTCTGGCGATAGGATCCCGCTTCAGTATCGCTATTTATGGCGGTGCGGACCTGAAAAGAAAATGCCCCTCGGCTTTCGAGGGGCATTGGTTTTATTCTTTGACCGGTTGCGCATCGACGCGCAATACTGCTTTATGTTTCCATTCACCTACGTGGAGGGTGATTTTCTTATCTTTCAGGTCTGCGACGGTGTGGGCGCCAGTGGCGGTCTTGAGTGCGTTTATGTCCTCCTTTGCACTGAGCAGGTAACCGCGCGGGAATTCTGCGCCCGTCTTGGTGTTGAAATATAGAACGGGTTGAATGATCACGCGGGGTTTGTGCGTGTCGGGGTCAATGTCTTTAGGGTTGGGGATGGTCTCCTCGTTGGTCAGGCGTGAGATAGTCACGGTGATTTGTTGGACTTTCCAGCGTTCCAAAAGGTCACTGACTTTTAAGAAGCGGGCCGGGTGCAAGTCATCGAGTAAAGTTGTGGGGGCAATTGCGGACATGGGTTATTCTTCCTTTGTGTAAGGTTGGGCGGATGATAATTTGCATGGTACATGGTTGAAATAAATCACATCATCATCGGGGTAGCATTTCCCTACCTCGTCCAAAACCACAATGATTTTATGACCTTCCAGCGTTTCGATTTCGATTTGCATGGTTCATCCTTTCAAGAGTTTGCATACTTTGATGGCTTCGGCGGGTGTAACCGTCAAGCGCATCTCTATTGTATCGGTGCGAATTTCCACGGAGTGGATTTTGTAATCTTCTGTGCAAAATGATTTTGTGAAAGTGATGTATTGGAGGTATCTCGAAAGTGCCTTTTTGATTAAGTTCTCCTTTCGTTCTTGGTAGTCAAGCTGTTTTTGGTGCTCTTGGCATTCGAGCAAGTAGGCGCGGGCATGGGGTAGTATTCGGCGTGTGATGTCTTTGGCGATTGCCGCGAGTGGGCGGTCTGCATTCATCCTTATAACTTCATTGTCATGCAAGGGCGATATTCCGCGTGGTGTGCTGGCCCATGCTTTGAGATGATAGGGGGCGGAGTAGCCGTCAATCGAAAGGGCTAAATAAGCTTCGTCCGTGTAGATGGTGGTTGTCCATCTGTCGGGGTCGGCAATTGCGCGCCAAAGCGTGCCGGTGCTCGCTGTCATTTCTACGGCTAGTTCGTGCGTGAGTTTGGCAAGGTCTGGTTTCTCTGGCATGGTATCGCCTTTCTTGGTGGTGTGCCCTGGCGCGCCATTTCTGACGGTGCGCCAGGGCGATCCTTTTATAATCCTGGGTCGGCGTCGCTGGTCTCGCATACTTCCGAGGTGTAAGCATGTTCGAGATCAAGGTCTGAAAAATCTTCATCATCGAAAATCAGATAATAGGCGTCTGTCGGTGTGATGCCGTCTGTCCACCAGTCGCGGTATAGTTGGTCTGGTAGGTCTTCAATTTCGATGCCTGCTTGATTGCGGACATGGCCGCGTAATTGTTCGTACCATGTTTCAAAGGTTGGCGGGTCGGTGGTCAATACGATGGGGGGCGGGTTGGTAGTCATGCGGGTAAACTCTCCTTTTCTGGTTGGGTCTGGTTTGGTGTCTTTCCAAATTTCTGCGAGCCGTGCATGGCGCGTATTTCGTCAAGTGTGCGCGTCTTGCGGTTGAACGAAGGTACACCAGCAAAGTACCAAGCTTTTTTTTCGTTTGCCCATTTGAAAGATATAGCTTTCAATTAT
>PMLN01000175.1 GCA_003158885.1 Anaerolineae bacterium | reverse complement strand
AGGCAAAATTCTCAAAACCACCCTGGCAGGCGCCCTAGTAGATGTGGGGCAACCTGTCCCGGGTGTGCTCCATATTTCCCAGCTTCAAAAAGATCCTGTAAATAAAGTGGAAGATATTGTTAAGGAAGGCCAGACTGTTGAAGTATGGGTGAAGCGCGTACGCAAGGATCGAATCGAATTGACGATGATCCAGCCGCTCATGTATGACTGGAAAGATCTTCAACCCGAGATGGTTGTTAAAGGCAAGGTAGTTCGCACGGAACCTTACGGCGTGTTCGTTGAAATCGGCGCCGAACGGCCCGGCATGATCCACATCAGCGAACTGGCGCGCGGATATGTCAAGAACGCGAGCGATGTTGTCAAAGATGGCGATGAAGTGGAAGCCATGGTGCTCAAAGTGGATCGCAAAAAGCGTCAAATCCGTTTGAGCATGAAAGCCATTCAACCAGAAATCGTCGAGGAAGTGAAGCCGGAGCGCGAAAACAAGCGGGGCAGGAAAAATAAGAAGACTGAAAAGGAAGAAGAAACGCAAATCGAGGAGAATCTTGAGCCGGAGTTGACCGCGATGCAGATTGCATGGCAGTCGGCCCAAGACCATGCCAAATCCCGAAAAGGCCAAAAATCAAAGCGGATCAAGTCATCCACGATCGAGCAGGAAGATATTCTCAGCCGCACGCTTGAAAAACGCTTACCGACCGGCGCCTAACACCCAAGCAACTAATAAAACCGCCTCCACTTGATGGGAGGCGGTTTTGTTTTAAATTGAATTCGAATACCCATCTGCAAACAGCGCGGGCTGACCGCCTGTGTGCCAGAATAAAACCGTTTCATCCTTTTTGAAGAATCCTTTGCGGATCAAGTCAATCAGGCCTGCGGCAGCGCGGCCAGTATAAACGGGGTCAAGCAATAAACCTTCAGTGCCCGCAAACATTCGAACGGCTTCGCGTTCGGCATCGGTCAATACGCCATAACCGGCTTTGCAATATTGATCCATTGCCAGCACATCATCGGGTGTGAAATCAATACGCTTACCCAGCCGCTCTGAAGCTTCCGAAGCCAAAGCGGAAACATGGGTTTTCAGCCATTCTTCCGATTCGTCAATACTAATCCCCAATACCCTGCCCTGATAACCAAATAATCTTTGTCCCAGCACCAATCCGGCGTGAGTTCCACCGGAGGAGGTGCCAAAAACGAACCAATCCGCATGGACGCCCTGCTTCATGAACTCCTCAACCGCAAAGGCATAGCCCATGACGCCGGTTGGGCTGGAGCCGCCATACGGAACGAGATACGGCTTCTTTCCATCGGCAACCGCTTTATCAAACGTTTCCTTCAACACGCGGTCACGATCCGCACGATCGGCGACATTGACGATCTTTGCGCCAAACAATTCATCGAGCAGTAAATTGGCCGAAGCTTGTCCGGTTAATTGACCGGTTAGCACCAGCGTACATTCAAAGCCAAACTTGGCTGCTGCGGCGGCGGTCTGACGGCAATGATTCGATTGGAGTGCGCCAGCCGAGATCATCATCCTGGCTCCCTGATCCTGCGCCTCGGCAACCAGAAACTCCAGCTTGCGCGTCTTGTTGCCGCCAAAGGCAAGCCCGGTCTGATCGTCGCGTTTGACGAGAATGCGCGGCCCGCCCAAAGTGGAAGATAGGCGCGGCAATTCTTCAATCGGTGTGGGTAAATGAGCAAAACGAAGTCGAGAGATCATTCTTCCTCCACGAAGAACACGAATTTCACGAAGTTAAAAGACGAGTCGTTTCCATTCAAGTTTTGGATGACTTCCAAAATTTATCAACTCTCCAACCTTCATACCAGTAGCCTTCAAGTAATTCAACAACTGTGATTCCTCTTTTCCGCTCAAACAATCCAAAGCTTTTAACTCAACAATGATTTGATCGAAGTAAATCAAATCGGGAACATACTCTTTCTTCAAGATATGATCCTTATAGTGAATAGTCAAAACTTTTTGAGACACAAACGGTAAATTACGGGAAGTTGATTCAATTTCCATGGCTTCCTGATAAACAGGTTCCAAGAACCCAGAGCCAAGTGCTGTGTGCACCTCCATTGCCGCTCCAACAATCGAATAAACTTCTTCTTTCAATAACAACTCGGTCATTCTGCCCTCCCAAAATTCTTTTCTGCTTTTCCAATTCGTGTTTCTTCGTGCTCTTCGTGGATTCTACTCCAACGCCTGTTTCGTGCGCGCCTTGCCTCGGAGGCGCATTACATCCAGCACGCGCGGGATGATTTCCGAATACATCTTATACCAAAATGGATTGGGGGCATAATCCCACGCGCCGAGCGTGCGGACCACCTGCCCACCCAGTCCTTCCTTGAAACGGAACACACCCCACATCGAGTCGCTTTCGTTGAATTCATCCGGCGCGCCCCAAAGATCGTAGACCGAACAGCCGCGTGCCTTTGCGCGCTTCATCGCTTCCCATTGCAAAAGATAATTCGGCATTTTCTCGCGATGCGCTTCACGCGACATACCGTACACATAATAGGCGCGACCTGCAAAATAAAAGGCGAAGATTGCAGCAACCGCTTCACCATTGACTTCCGCGATGATCGGTTCACAAGTTGGAAAGTTGGAAGGTTTGAAAGTTGAAGACTGCATGAATGTTGTCCAAACTGTTTTGTAATAACCTTCATCGCGAATCACAAAGCCGTCACGCACCGATGTCTCCGCATACATCTTGTAAAGCATGGGCAGATCAGTCTGCGTCCCCACACGAATCGTCACGCCCTTCTTCCCGGCGAGGCGGATGTTATAGCGCGTCTTCTGTTTCATACACGCCAGCATCTCATCCTCAGAGGCGGACAAGTCAATTAAGACTGTATTCTTGAATTGGATCTGATCCGCAGAGAATCGCCAGCGTCTCCGCAGCAACTCTGAGCCGACAACCTGCCCATGCTCCTCTTCATGGGCATCCTCGTCCGCAGGGACTCCTGTTCCCAGCGCCAGATCGGGATCCATCTTCAAAAAGACCGCGCCTTGTTTCTTTGCGAAGGATTGCAGATCATTCAGCACACGATTGCGAAGCGCCTCATTCGACCAATCCAGCAGGGGCCCCTTGGGCGCGTAAAGAATACAGAGCCGCGACGCAAAGCCGCGGGAAAGAACGGTACGCTTCAGGATCAGACAGGCGGCTTGAAGGTCTGACTGGTCTAACAAGTCTAACAAGTCTGAATGTTCTAACAAGTCTAATTGGTCTGACCGGTCTAATTGGTCTAACAAGTCCGATTGATCTAACTGGTCAGACGTGTAAGACTTAAAAGACTTTTCCGACCAGATAAGATAGATCGGCTGCCATCCGTACTTCGATTTAACCTGCGCCCATTCATACGTTTGAAGGAAGTGCGGATCAGGCAATGTGGAAATCAAACGATCCCATATGGGTATTTGCATTATCCGCCCTCGCGTCCGGCCAAACGCCAAAGATAGAACTGATAAAACACAAAACTATAAACTTTATCCACCGCCTGCGCGGCGCGTTTGAGCTCACCGCCGAAGCCGCGTTTGAAGCGATAGACACCCCACAAACCATCATTTCGTTTTTCAAATTGGGCCTCGAGAGCCGCTTCCTCCGCATCAGGCACCCCCCACAGGTCATATTCTTCTGCGCCTTTGGAACGCGCCCAGCGCATCGCTTCCCATTGTAAAAGATAAGCCGGCATACGATTGCGTTCCTCGTCGTTGGAGGCGCCATAGATATACCAGGCGCGCTTTCCGCGCGCAAAAACCATCAAGGCCGCCAGCGGCTTATTTTCAAACTCTGCGACCAATAACTCGCACATGCCCGTTGAGCGGCACAAATCATAGGCGCGACGATAATAGGCGAGCGAATGAACGCCGAAGCCGTCGCGTCCGCCCGTGACTTGGATCATCTTATAAAATCCATCCAGATCATCCCAGGCGCGGACCGTCACACCTTTCTTTTCGGCAAGACGAATGTTATAGCGGCATTTCTGTTTCATACGGGCGAGAATTTCCTCTTCGCTGCCGCGCAGGTCAACGAGGATGGTACGAGGAGGCTGGATGTTATGCTTGGAAAGGATGAAGGATGAAGGCTGAAGGATGAAGCCATTCTCCCAAGCATCCGGCTCGATTTTGAGGAAGATGGCGCGTTGTTTTTTGCAAACCAAATCCACTTCCATCCAAAATTCCTCACCAAACGCTGACTGCTGATCGCTGATTGCTAATTTAGGAATATAACCCAACGTAAAGCCCAATGGCAACTTACGAAAAAGAATCTGCGCACCCACACCCTTGTTGACTATGCGAATAGGCGTCCAGCCAAAGGCAGACTTCAATTCACCCCATTCACCGGTTTGCAGTAAATGCGCGTCCGGATGGTTTTGTAAAAATTTATTCCAATCAGAAAGAGAAACTTCTGGCATGGTTTCGAACCGCTTCGCTACCCGACCATCGTTATACGAACGAGGTAATCTCAGGCGAGGGCGTCGCGCGGATGGCGGCGCCGGGGATGACTTCATCGAGCAGGGCTATGATCTCGTCAGCATGGCTGCTTGAAGCGCCGCCCTGCGACCTGGGGGAATGTTGAAGGGTCAAGGCTTCGAGACGCTGCAACGTTTTCTGCAATTGCTCACTCTCCATAACCGCTTCATGTTCAGAGCGGAAAATATCCGGATGGCCGGTCTTGTCATAGGTTTTCCCAGGCTCCCAAAGTTCTTCGCGTAATTTCTCGCCCGGACGAATGCCGGTGAATTCAATCTCGATATCGCGTCCCGGTTCAAGTCCCGAAAGACGGATCAAATCCTCCGCCAGATCGAGAATACGAACCTGTGGGCCCATGTCGAGCAGGAAGGCTTCGCCGCCCTGCCCCATGGAGGCCGCCTGCAAGACAAGGTGGACGGCTTCGGGGATGGTCATGAAATAACGTTCCATATCGGGATGCGTAACCTTAACCGGCCCGCCATTTGCGATCTGCCGCTTGAAAACCGGGATGACGCTTCCGCGGCTCCCCAAAACATTCCCAAAGCGAACGACGGAATATGCCCGCCGGGTGCGATGAGCTGCGTCTAGCACAATCATTTCGGCGAGGCGTTTGGTGGCGCCATACACATTGGCGGGACGTACCGCCTTATCCGTCGAGATCAAGACCAGGCGCTCCACATTATTTTCAATCGCCGCTTCGACCACATTGCGCGTGCCAAACACGTTGTTCAAGATGGCTTCTTCCACATTGGCCTGCATCAACGGCACATGCTTGTGCGCGGCGGCATGGAAGATCACCTGAATATCCGCAAAGGCCGAACGCAAACGCACGACATCCTTTACGTCGGCGATGGTGGGCGTCAATTTCAAAACCGGATAATCTTCCTTCAATTCAAGCAATGTTTCAAAGATGCTGTTCTCGCCGTGGCCAAGGATGATCAGTTCGGCGGGATTCCAGCGCGCGATCTGACGCGAAAGTTCCCGTCCAATGGAGCCACCCGCGCCGGTCACAAGAACGCGCTTGCCACTTAATACATTGCCGATCATTTCTTCGTGGATACGACGCGGCTCGCGGCGAAGCAGGTCTGTAATATCCACCTCACGCAGGCGGCTGACGCTGACCTTGCCGCCGATCAATTCATAAATGCCGGGCATGGTGCGCGAGGGAATGCCTTTTAACCGGCAGGCATCATTCACAAGGCGAACCACACGCCCGGGAGCGGACGGGATGGCAAAGATCACTTCATCCACGTGCTGGCTATCGAGCACATTCGCAATATCGCTGACAAATCCGATCACCTGCACGCCGTAAATTTCCTGCCTCTGTTTGGAGCGATCATCATCCAGAAAGCCGATGGGGGTCAAATTGAGCTGCGCCGATTTTTGAAGCTCACGCACCACCAATGCGCCCGCGTCGCCGGCACCGATGATCAGGGCGCGGCGCGTCTTGTCCTTGCGAGGCGCGGTGGACTGTTCCGCCAAAATGCGAAGCGCAAAACGTGAACCGCCGACCAATACCAATGAAAGCAGCCAATCAATGCCAAGAGCCGAACGCGGCATTCCGGGAAAAACAAGCTTGGTCGAGAGCAGGAGAAGCATCACGCCGGATGTCAACACGGAGGCGGTCGTCACCGCGGCGGTGATGAGACGGAGTTCGTGCGTGCTGGCGTAGATCCAAATGCGGCGATACAAGCCGAAGAAAAAATAGGTGGGTGTTTTGATCAACAACGCCACGCCGCACATGGCCAGCATGGCCGGAAAGTAAAACGGCAACTGCGCCACATCGAGCCGCAATGCAAAACTCCCCATCACCGAGACGATGATGAGGATTAGATCGCCGATCAGCACATAGCGATTGCGATAATGCGGACGCAGTTTCATCGCATCCAATGGACTGTTTCTTTCAAACCATCCGCCAGGGAAGTCTGCGCCTGGAAGCCGATGGTCTCCCCGGCATAGGCAGGACTCCCAAGCGATTTATAGATATCGCCNNGCCGCAGACGGATGTTCCGAGGCAATCAAATTGGCGCGCACCACATCCCCGACAAAGATCAGATCCCGAGTCTGCCCCCCATCGCCAAAGACCGTCACCGCCTTGCCGGCGCGCAGACCGCGAATAAAGATGGGAACCGCGGCGGCATACATCGAGTCGGGGCGCTGACGCGGGCCATACACATTGAAGTAGCGCAGGGCCGCGACTTCCAAGCCAAAGGATTGGGTGTATAACGCGGCGTACATTTCATCCACACGCTTTGAAACCGCGTAGGGCGAGAGCGGTCTCAAGGGCGTATCTTCCTTCAAAGGCAGCGCATCCGAATCGCCGTAAACGGCCGCGCTGGATGCAATCACTATGCGGCGCACACCGGCTTTATGAGCGGCCTCAAACAAGGTCGAGGCGCCTGTGACATTCACATCGAAACAATCCTGCGGCTTCTCCATCGATTCGGGAACGGAGACAAATGCAGCTTCATGAAAGACGACATCCACGCCGCGCACCGCCTGTGCCACGACGGAGGCATCACGCACATCACCTTCCAGAACTTCAAAGCGGCGGCCGTTTTTTGAAAGATTCAATCCCTCGAGGTTTTCGCGTTTGCCGCTCGAAAAATTATCCAGCACACGCACTGCCTGGCCCTGCTCAAGCAATGCACGGACGATGTGCGAGCCAATGAATCCCGCACCGCCGGTAACAAGATATTGTTTCAACTCATCTACCCTTTCGGCTCAACACCGTTCCGATGGTGCGCAGGAGGATCACAGAATCCATCATCAACGAACGGTGCTTGATGTAATAAAGGTCATATTCCAGCTTGACAACCGTTTCCGTGACATTGGCCACATAACCATAATTGATTTGCGCCCAGCCAGTCAATCCCGGCTGGATCAGCAAGCGTGCCCGATAAAATGGAATCTGTTTTTGAAATTCGGCGACCAGCTCCGGGCGCTCGGCGCGCGGACCGACCAGACTCATATCCCCCCTCAAAACATTCCAGAACTGGGGCAATTCATCCAAACGCGTTTTGCGCAGGAAATTTCCCACGCGTGTCACACGCGGATCATTTTCCGAAGCCAGCCTGGCCTCGCCGTCCGCCTCGGCCTCCTGGTGCATGGTGCGATATTTATAGATCTTGAATACCTGTCCACCCTTGCCCAAGCGGGTCTGCGCATAAAAAATCGGGAAGCCACTATCCATCCAGATCGCGATCAGGATGAACGGAAAACTGATCCCGAACAACAGCAACCCAACCGCTGCGCCGAAAAAATCCATCAAACGTTTGACAAGTTCATAAAATCGGCTGACCCGCATCTCATCCGTGAAGGAGCGGATCATCCAATCAGCCTCCAGGTGATGGACGGGAACGCGCCCAGCCATTTCTTCATAAAGGATCGGCAT
>PMLN01000267.1 GCA_003158885.1 Anaerolineae bacterium | reverse complement strand
GTCGTTCTTCCTTATCTCGCCTACGGCCGTTCGGACAAAAAAGATCAGCCGCGCGTTCCAATCACGAGCAGGCTGGTCGCAGATATGATCGAAGTTGCAGGCGCCGACCGCTACATGACCCTCGATCCGCACGCGGGTCAAATCCAGGGCTTCTTTTCCATCCCAGGTGATGTATTGACGGCCTCACGCCTGATCATAGACAATATCAACCAAACCATCCGTCCGAATCTGCACGAACCGGTGGTGGTCGCGACCGATCTCGGTTTTGCGAAAAAGGGACGCAACTATGCCGCTGACATGGATATGCCCATTGCGTTCATCGAGAAACGGCGTTCAGGCAACGATGCCAAAGCCGAAGCCTTGACCCTGATCGGCGAGGCCAAAAACCGGGATGTGATCATCGTGGATGACGAAGTGGATACAGGCGGTTCTATCGCTCAAGCGGTCAAACTCGTCAAGCGGGAAGGCGCACGCGATGTATATCTGGCCTTTGTGCATCCAATCCTATCGAATGGAGCCGCACAAAGACTCATGGAATTACCCATCAAGCACATTATCACCACCGATACCGTGCCGATCTCGGAAGAGAAAATGGTCATCCTCAAGGATCGCCTCTCGATTATTTCAGTCGCCGGATTGATCGGCGAGGTCATCAAGCGCGCCCATGAGGGACGAAGCGTCGGAGAGATGTTCAATGAGTAGAGAGTATTCATGTTTCAGGTGTCAAGTATCACGAACTTGACGCCTGAAACGTAGAACCTGACACGCCGACATGCCTGAACTTCCAGAAGTTGAAACCATTGCGCGGATTTTGCGCCCGGAATTGATCGGCAGGAGAATCCTCGAGGCCGATGTACGCTGGGCGCGCAGCGTGGCGATGCCATCCTCGAAGAAATTCAAAGAGCAGATCAAAGGCCAGGAGATTGTCGGGGTCGCGCGCCGGGCAAAATTCCTCAATATCCAGCTCACAACGTACGATCTTTTAATACATCTTCGCATGAGCGGAGACCTGCTTATCAAGCAGGGTAAAATTAAACCGGAGAAGCATGATCGGTTAATATTAGTCCTCACACCCACCCTTCTCCCAATTTTTGGGGAGGGGAAGGAACTTGGAAAAACATATCTTGTTTTCAACGATACGCGTAAGTTTGGGCGCGTCTGGTTGACGGATGATTTGGAAAAGGTATTGGGCAAGCTTGGACCTGAGCCTCTAAGTGCTGACTTTACGCCGTATTGGTTATATGACTCTTTGCAGCATCGTCACCGCCAGCTCAAGCCTTTACTGCTCGATCAGACCTTTCTCGCCGGTCTGGGTAATATCTATACCGATGAAGCCTTGCACATGGCAAAACTCCACCCGCTGGTCCTTTCGGATTCGGTAACCCGTAAACAAGCTGAAAGACTGCACCAGGCCATCCAGGCTATTCTTCAAGAAGGCATCCGCCGCAACGGCGCCAGCATAGACTGGGTCTATCGCGGCGGCGATTTTCAAAATCATTTTCGAGTTTATGGTCGCGAGGGCGAGCCGTGTCCGGTCTGCGGCACCAAGATCAAGAAGTTCGTTATCGGCCAGCGCGGCACACACATTTGTCCACATTGTCAAAAGGGATGACCTATGCAAATCAATCTTCTTATCATGATCGGCATTGGGCTGGCTGCCATGTTCTTTGGTTACTTTTTTGGCCTCCTGGAAGGACGCGGCCAGGGATATAAGAGAGGCAGGCGGGAAGAGGCCGAGGAGAGAAAGATCCAGCCGCCGGTGGTTGTGCCTCCTCCGCCCAAAGAGAACAGCCTGCTTAAATTGAGCCTCGATGACAGCCAGCAATTGCATCTCGATCTCGATGGTCAGCGCGCAAATATGAACTCACTCGCGCCCGAACAACGCAAGCGGTTGATCGATCTGATGGTCGCAATGCGCCCCTGGATCGATGCCAGCGCTCCGAAACCATCACAACCTGTCGCACCACAACCGATGCCTGCCACACCCATGGCAGTTCCAGTTTCCCAGGCCGCGCCAAAACCGGCAGCGCCCACACCTGTTTTACCCAGGAAGGATGAGCCGGCGGCTCCCACCACCATGGTCGGACAGATTGACGCCATCCTGCAAACACAGCTCGCGAATTCACCGCTGGCAAACCGCGGCATCCGCCTGGTTGAAGCGCCCGGCGGCGGGGTAATCGTGATGGACGGCTTGAAAAAATATGGCAGCATAGGCGAGATGCCCGATCCGGATGTGCAGGCCGTGATCCGCGCCGCCATCGCCGAGTGGGAAAAGAGATATACGCCGGGAGGATAATTTCGTAATGGTATTAAAACTGACCCTAAAGGTCTCGGAGACCTTTAGGGTCTATATATTAATTTGAAGATTAGAAAAAATTGATCATACTCAATTGAACGAACGCCCCGAATGGAAAACCATTCGGGGCGTTTTTCAATCGTCAATCTTTTTCCAAATATCGGAGCGCAACCTGGCGATGGGCCGGGTGGAGGCGGAAAGCCAGGTTTCATAAAACGTATCGGTGGAACTGGTAAAGGCCGAGACATAAAACAGATGCCGTTGAACAAGAATGGATATGATCTGCTGGGCCTGCTCACGTTCGGATTCCAACAGTCCTGAAAAATCAGTCAGCGAAATACGCCCGATCCGGATGGCCTGAGTTAGCGCCGAACGAAGCGGCTCGGAAAAGAAGGCGACATCCGGGGGACGAATATCTTCCTTGCCGGCTTTTAGTTCCTGCAGGGCACGCTCAAATTGTTCCTTGTTCACTAATTTTCACCTCAGAAAAAGTATACCACCTGCCATTTCTCAAAATGATATACTTTCCTTATGCATGAACGGATTGGCATCTTCGGCGGCACGTTTGATCCGCCTCATCTGGGACATTTGATCCTGGCATCTGAAGCCCACGCTCAACTCAGGCTGAATCGTTTGCTCTGGGTGCTGACCCCGATTCCACCGCATAAACTCAACCGGCCGATCAGTTCTCTGGAGCACCGTCTGGCAATGGTCAAGCTTGCGTTGAAAGAAGAGCCGGCCTTTGAATTTTCGAGCATCGAGATCAAACGTCCCGGCCCGCATTACACCCTCGACACCCTCCGCATTGTTTCAGAACAGTATCCCAAAGCCGATTTGATCCTTTTGCTCGGCGGCGACTCGTTGCGCGACCTGCCAACATGGCACCAGCCTGTAGAGGTGACAGCGGCCTGCCATCAAATCGGCGTGATGCGCCGTCCGGGCGATTCGATCGACATGGCTGAATTGGAGGCGAAAATTCCCGGCTTGACCGGGAAGGTCAAATTCGTGGAAGCCCCTTTGCTGGAAATCGCATCCAGCGAAATTCGCCGCCGCGCGGCGCGCGCTTTGCCGTTTCGATATTATCTGCCCCCGGCCGTATACCGATACATTCAAAAGCACCATCTGTATCAATGATGAATTGTTCTTGTGCGGCAATCTCAGCGGGTCATCCAACGGGAGATTGCCACGCTGGAATAATATAGTGCTTATTCTTAAGCATGATATCGCCGCGCGATTCGCAATACCATTTAAATTACTCGTTCAAATGATAAGTGTGATACGCATTCTGGCAGGGATTACCCCAGCAGATATGCATTTCGCGCGCCGTCAGGTCAATCACCATGGCATTGATGGTCTTCTCGCGGTCAAGCGGGTCGGTCCAATCAACCGCGTGATTACAAATCGAATTCGAGTAGTTGACATGATCCTTTTGAATCGCCTGCAGACTCTTGATGGAATGCGTCTGGCTTTGACGTAACAGCCGATTAGCGCGGAAATACCGGACGCGTGAAGCGATCAATTCCTCCGGCTCACTTTCGATCTCCTTCATGCTTGGTGCAAGATAGTGATTGGTATGCACCAGATACCCATCGGTGCCGTGCAGGATCTCAGAACGACGTGCTGAAACTTCGATGGAATATAATTCGCCGCTTTCGTGGATCAGCATGTGGTTATAACCCGCGGCGCGATGAGGCACGAGAGCGCGCCCGATGGCGCTGGAGATGCGCCGCGAAGCCAGCACCGCACGTGAAACCACCAGCCGCGGGATTCCGATGCGCGAATCGGATGGATAGACCGAGTCGATTAATTGGGCAATGCCGTTTGCGTTGAATCCGACGTTGCACAGGAGCCCGCCATACGTCATGGCAAGGAACGGCGGTTCATCCGTGGGTTTGGCAGACACCACGTACACATCATCTTCATCTTCGGGAACCCAATCTTCATTATGTGCCGCCAACACATGGCCATCTGCTGTGCGCTGTTCGTTCACGGTAAAGCTCGTGCAGCGCGTGAGATGCAAAGCATCTGTTGTGACTGCTTCCATTGCGTTGAGGGTCATGACGTCATCGAAAGCCACGTTGGCGCCTTCGGCAATTCCACGCATCTCATCCACGTATTTCGGATAGCGCTCCTCGGCAAAGGGCAGGTACTTGTGCGACTGAATCTTCGCGCCATCCCACGTTAGTTCAAGTTGATCGTACGCTGAGTCGATCAGCACATGCGCATCCGCGATGCTGTGCTGGACTTGTGGACGGCAGGCCTCGCCGATCTGGCGTCCCATTTCCAAATTCGTTCCAGAAACCTGGATGAGCGGCGGCGGCACGGCATGAACCGGTGTATTGGGAATTTCCGTTTTAGGCAGCATAACTATTCTCCTGCTATTTCCTGTTCGATAGCCAAATTCGACGCTGCCACACCGTTCGTGCCACAAACAACAGCGGCACGCCGGTGCGAGACGGCAGGGACTCAGAGAACACAGAGAAAGCGCTCTTTATCTTCTCCACGTCTTTGTGCCCCCGTGGCTAATCAGCTCTAAATCAATATCACCCATAATTATATATCATGCGGGAGTCTCCTTACCTCACAACGCAAAAGTGTGGTTAAATAGAACCATGATTGCGACCTTGCGCGGCGAAGTAAGCCAGATTGAAGATAATGCTCTGATCGTTGAAGTCGGCGGTGTGGGACTGCGCGTTTTCGTTCCCGCCCCTGTACGCGGACGGCTTAAAGTGGGCGAAGTGATTTTGCTCTACACTCACCTTGTCGTGCGGGAAGATGCTCTGACCCTTTATGGATTCGAGTCTCAATCCGACCGCGAATTATTCAACATGCTGTTGGGAGTGGATGGCATAGGGCCAAAGGTGGCGCTTTCGGTTNNTGAGCCGCGTGCCCGGCGTGGGCAGGAAGACATCTCAGAAGATCATCCTGTATTTGCATGACCGCCTCAAGCCCACCGATGCGTTGGCAAAAATCGCGGCGTTATCGGATAAAGATAGCGAAGTCCTCGCCGCGCTGACCTCATTGGGTTATTCGGTGATCGAA
>PMLN01000180.1:1493-5113 GCA_003158885.1 Anaerolineae bacterium | reverse complement strand
TTCCGGGCTGGTGGGTCATTGAGGGGCCGGTCTCCCATGATCCCTGCTGGATTCCTCAGCCGGACCTTCAAATCGATCCCGGCTATAATTTTCAAGGCTTGCGCACCTTCGACCCGCCTTCCACACCCAAGCCGACCAAAACGCCAAAATGAATGCTTGATTTAATTGATACGGAGGTGATGCCCAAAAACAATGGCCTTCTCATGGTTCATGGTGAATCTATACTGTGTCATTTTTTACCGCGACGCACGCGAAGTTCGCCAAGATTCTTGTATTTTCTTTGCGGTCTTAGTGGGCTTTGCGGTTCCTTTTCTGATCCCTGCTGGCGCGGGGTGTCCTGACTCGCGCCACGCTGTCCTTCTTTTACACAGCCCCTTCCATGATCTGATCTTCCGAGACTTGTTCGACCTTTAAGACTTGTGAGACTTTTAAGACTTTTCAGACCTGTTAGACTTGTTAGACTTTTATCAATAATCTGCGTTTATCTGTGGCTAAATTTGTGTTTAATCTTTTATCCTTTTTAAGGAGAGATGGTATGTCCAAACAGAAAATCTTTATTTTGCTTTCAGGATTGTCTTTGATCCTGGCCATGCTGGCTTGTAACGCCGCCGCGCCCAAACCGACCCCGACTGCAGCGAACGGCCTGCCTTCGGATACCCCTCAGGTTTCCCTTGCGCCTTCGCTGACGGAAATCCCAACGGGAACTCAGGGGATACCCACCGCCTTGTTGACTCCTGTCCCTGTTACGAACACGCTCGTCACGCCGACCGTCACCATCACTCCCACTCCGCAGAACCCGCTGGTGACTACCACGGCCTACTGCTGGTCGGGGCCGACCGGCAATAAGCTGAAATACGAGCTCATCAGCAGTATTCAGGCCGGGACGCGCGTTCAACTGCTTGGCCGCGGGATCGTGGATGGCTGGTGGGTGATTAAGAATCCGCGTTATAACGATCCCTGCTGGATCCAAATGCAGTACGTGCAGATCGATCTTGGCTATGATCTTTCCACGCTCAAAACCTTTGCGCTTCCGGCCACACCCACCGCCACGCCTTGAGATCCCATCCATTCTCCATAGTTAACCCATGATCCATTACCAATAACCATCTTCATCCGTGTTCAAAAAGAGTCTTCAAGTATCTGCCTCATTCCCCCTCCCTAAATCCGATGATCCAGTCCCTCCATCAGTATCCCAAATCTTCCTCGTCGTATTTGGGGAGGTCGCGAAGCACGCCGGAGGCGACAGGGTGGGGCTGAGTCAGCAAACCTATTATCCACGATCCATGATCCATCATCCATTTCCCATTCACCATTCACTTTGCGTCTTTGTGTGAGATTCAAATGAAAACGGCTTTCCGGGTTTTGGAAAGCCGTTTTCTTTCAGGTTACTGCGCGTTCACTACGCGTTCAACAATCTGAATCGCCTCAAAGTTATTTGATCAGTTCCACCGTTGCCGCTGTGGATGGTGGGCTGATGTTTTCTCCTGCGCTGTAGTTGATGTTCATGATACTGCCGCCCTGCGTAGTGATGGTGTTGCCAACGACCTGGCTGTGCAGAACGTTCACGGTGCTGCTGCCGTTTAGATGGATCTCGCCGCCCGGGTGCAGGATCGTTCCATAGACGGTTATAGTGCTTCCGCCGTTCACAGTCATCGTGGTTGCGTTGCTTATGGGCGAGAAGATGGCAATGTTTGCATAAGGTCCGGTGGTGGGTGCATGCAGGTTCAAAATGGTGCTGCCCTGCCAGCCCATCAAGCCGCCGGTCAGGTAGAAGAAACCGTTGCTCAGTGTTTGTGTCGAACCGCCTGCCACATTGTAGTTGGCTGTTCCTGTGGCGTAGTATCTGAACACACCCGGCACGGTGAGGTAGGTACTACCGCTTTCACTCCAACTTCCGTTCTGAGTGTAGATTTGCAAGCTGTTGTAGGTGCTGTGAACTGAACCGCCGATGGATGCTCCGCCGCTGGGATTCGTGAAAACAAAAGTTACATCGCCGCCGGTCACGGTTGCTCCGCCGGTTACGTAGAAGGCGCTGGAAGATGAGCTGGTGATGCAATATACACCGCTGGGTATATTTGCACCCGTGTATCCAATGGAAATAGAATCCAAAGTGCCGGGCGATACCGTTGTAACGCCCGTCTGACTGTTTGTTATTGAAGAACCGGGGCCGGAGCAGGTGGGCGGTGTGGGAGGCGCAGGGACCATGGAAAAATCCGGGGTGATCTGCACTGGCAGTACCGAGCAAAAACCGGGACCGGTGATGGTCTCAGCGCCTTGTGCAATCCCGGCCGGTGTAAAGTTACTTCCAAGCCCGCCAACCACGCCGATGCAGCCGCCGTTGGTTGTGATTTTATTGCCCCAGTTTCCATCGAAGGCGGTGCTGCACGAACTGTTATCGAATATTCCGCCGCCCTGAACATTGATGGTTGTACTGGTAAGGTTAATGGCCGGGCAGGCGGTTTTCGAAAGCGCCACGATACCGGCCCCGCTGAACATGCCGCCCGCCACTTGGCCCACATGTCCGCGTGCAATGGCATCCACGCAGTTATGGGTCTGCTGCACGCCGACGAGGGAGCCAAACGTGGTATTCACGGTGGTCTTGATGATGACCTGCACGTATTCGCTGGAAGAACTGGTAAAGGAAGGGGTTTGGCCGTTACAACCCGCAACGAAAACGCCGGGATTGCCTACAGTGACTGTATTGGTAGTGCCGTCATTGTTGAATCCGTTCGTATTTGCGGTACTCAATGCGTCGGGTTTGGCGTTGACGGAATTGCTATTGACTATATCCAGCGCGCTCGCCAAGGCCGCCGAATCCGCCGCGTTTTGAGCGTCCTGGCGGTTGGAATACGTGGCGCTGGCATCCACTGCCAAGCCCGTCATGGCAAGCAGGGCGATAATCCCAAACGCAATCAGGACAAGCGCCTGGCCTTTCTCCGTTCGGTTAGTTTTCATGGTCTCTTACCTCTTTCTTGGTATATATATACATATTATATGCTCAATGCCGCCAAAATGCTACTTGCACATTTGATAGCAATATACTTGAAATGGAAATGAAATGGAAGGATTTTGACCCTTTTACTTCAAAACCCTTTCGGAAAACCCTTAACGCGAATTACTCGAATTTGCGAATGCCGCAAATAAACCCTAACCCGGACAAGCCGGNNTCTTGCACAAAAAGCAAGAAGTTCGCTTGTAAGCGCCTAGAGAAAATTGGCGGAATTAACCCATGTGTGGCATGCGCGTTCCAAAACATCCGATTCGTCAAGCAACTTTGGTAAGGCCATAGGGGGCGTGTACAAGGGTTAGCTTTCATCCTCCACGCCCCATGATCCATTTACCACTTACCATTCCCCAATTACCATCATCCTCCTACCGAACTACTCAACTATCCGACTATCCGACTATCCAACCACGTGACTATCTGACCCCTTACCCCTTACCCCTTCCCCAATTACCAATTACCATCTCCCTCACTCCACCGTCACGCTCTTCGCCAGGTTCCTGGGCTGGTCCACATCCAGTCCGCGGATGGAGGCGATGTGATAAGCCAGCATCTGCAGCGGCAATACGGTGATGGCCGGCGAAAGCATCCACGGCGTTTCCGGGACCCACAGCAC
>PMLN01000180.1:0-1473 GCA_003158885.1 Anaerolineae bacterium | reverse complement strand
GTCAATCAACGCGATCGGGCCGTGTTTCATCTCTCCCGCCGGGTAACCTTCCGCATGGATGTAGGAGATCTCCTTCAGTTTCAACGCGCCTTCATAGGCGATCGGCATGTTGATGCCCCTTCCCAGATACAGACAATCGTGGACATCCTTTAACCGATAGGCGATTTTCTCGACCTCCGCTTCGCGCTCCAGCGTGCGGCTCACGAGATCGGGCACCAGGCGCAGGTCGGCCACCAATGCCCGGCGGGTTTTCTCGTCAAGTGTGCCGCGCAGGTCCGCCAAATGGATCGCCAGCATGTACTGGTCGATCAGCGGGGCGGTGAAGGCCTTGGTGGAGGCCACGCCGATTTCAGGGCCTGTTTGCATCGAGATTAACCCGTCGGCAATCCGCATGGCCTGCGAGCCGATGGCGTTGACGATGCTCCATAAGGCCGCGCCTTTGCGTTTGCCTTCCTCCATGGCGGCCAGCGTGTCTGCCGTTTCGCCGGATTGCGAAATGGCCAGCAGGACATCCTGTGGGCCGATGATCGGATCGCTGTAACGGAACTCGGAGGCGATCACCACTTCGACCGGGATGCGCGCGATCTTTTCGATCAGGGTTTTGCCGACCATGCCCGCATACGCCGCGGTGCCGCAGGCTGTGATGGTAATCTTTTCGATCCGCTTCGCGAATTCCTGGGTCAGTTTCAAATCGTTCAAACGGATTTGTCCCCTGGCAAAATCCACGCGGCCTGCCATAGTATCCGTCAAGGCCTGCGCCTGCTCGTGGATTTCCTTTTGCATGAAGTGCCGGTATTCGCCTTTTTCCGCCGTGACCGGGTCCCATGAAACCACATGCACCTGCGGTTTGACCGGTACGCCTTCGATGGTTTCCACTTGAATTTGATCGCGCCCGACCACGGCCATTTGCCGCGCTTCAAGGTACATCACGCGCTGGGTGTGTTCCATGATGGCGGGTATGTCGCTGGCCAGAAAGTTTTCACCCTCGCCTAGGCCAAGCACCACGCCGCCTGCGTTGCCGATGCGCGCCGCCACGATCTTATCCGGCTCATCCGCCGACATCAATACCACCACATTCGCCCCCTGGATGTGCTGGAAGGTCTGGCGCGCGGCCTCCACCAGTCCGAGTCCCGCAGCCATGTAGTGTTCCACCAAATGGACGATGGTTTCGGTATCGGTATCGGATTGAAATTCGATGCCTTCCGCCGTCAGTTCATCTTTCAATTCGAGAAAATTCTCGACGATGCCGTTATGCACCACCACCACGCGTCCGGTCTGGCCGAGGTGCGGATGCGCGTTGCGTGCCGAAGGCACGCCGTGCGTGGCCCAGCGCGTATGCCCGATGCCGGGCGCGCCCTGGATGGGTGACTTGTTCACGTGCTCGACCAACTGCGATAGCTTCCCCGCGTCTTTTCGGAGTTCGAGCTGGCCGTTGTTCAAGACTGCCAGGCCGGCCGAGTCATAGCCGCGGTA
>PMLN01000258.1:9791-10322 GCA_003158885.1 Anaerolineae bacterium | reverse complement strand
TTCGGGAAGGCCGGGGGAGGTGGCTTCCTATCCCGTATGGTCACCAGATGGAAGGATGATCTCCATTCACACTTTATTTCCAAAAGAACCATATCCAGTCTATATTTATGATACCGTGAAAAACGACCTTACAGGAGTACGCGGGCTTCCTTTCGACTATGGAACTGTTTGGTCGCCTGACAGTAAATACATAGCTGGCTGTGATGATAAAAATAGACTGCATATCCTCTCTGTCTTGAATAATCAAGACATTGTTCTTGATCAAGATTGTTCCACGTTTCTCGTTTGGAAAGGACCAAGTCAAATTATCATTTATCTGGGAACTGCTCTTTACTTGATATCATTCCTGTAGGCTACCAAGTCTAAAGCTTTGTGCGACTTGATCCAGAATAATTCATTCGGGTTGTGTCAACTGATTCTACTAGCGCATGATCTTCACGAAGCATGCCCTCCTCGGCTGGGGCCTCCCGACCTCTGCTCGGCGAGGGTCTTCGCAAAGCCCTCCCCAAGGGAGCCCGACCCCGCCGAACA
>PMLN01000258.1:0-9754 GCA_003158885.1 Anaerolineae bacterium | reverse complement strand
GCGAATTGATTTTGAATTAGCGAACATCCGCGTAAATTCGTGGATAAAACCGAAACCTAAAGTATAATCAGTGCCATGACTGATGAACAACTTATTTCAAACCTACCGCGGCAAAAGATCGCGATGTTAGTCGACGGCGATAATGCCCAGGCCGTCCTGCTGCCCCAAATGCTGGTGGAGGCGGCGCGCTATGGACAGGTGACCGTGCGGCGCATCTACGGCGATTGGACGACCGTCAACATGAATTCGTGGAAGGAGACGCTCAATTTTCACGCCTTCCAACCCATCCAGCAATTCCGGTACACCATCGGCAAGAACGCCACCGACAGCGCCATGATCATCGACGCCATGGATATTTTACACACCGGCGTGGTGGACGCCTTCTGCCTGGTCTCTTCCGACAGTGATTACACCAGATTGGCTACGCGCATCCGCGAGACAGGCATCTTCGTGATGGGCATCGGCGAAAAGAAAACACCCAAGCCTTTCGTGAATGCCTGCGACGTATTCGTTTACACGGAAAACCTCGCGCCGGAAAAGAAGAAGCCGCGCGCTTCGCAAAGGAAAACCAATTCCAAGCCCAAAAGCGAAGCCGACCCGATGCCCTTGCTCGAGCAAGCCTTCGATATGGCGGTTCAAGAGGATGGCTGGGCGCGGCTGGATCACATGGGCAATGCGCTCTACCAACTCGATCCCGGCTTCGACCCGCGCACCTATGGGCAGCGGCAACTTTCGAGGCTCGTCAAGAGCTTGAAGGATCAATTCGAGATGCGGAATCAGGAGATCAGCGGAGCCACGTTATTATTTGTGAAGATAAAAGAATAATGCGGTTTACATACACGTAAAATCGCTCGTACACTTATGCCCTAAAGGGGGCATACGCAAAAGGGTCTTCATCCCATACGCTTCTCCAACATAACTTTTTGAAGGAGAAGCGCTTCGATGAATCCCATTAAGCACTACCGCTATTTTATATTTACACTGATCCTCATCTTTTCCATCGTCTGCAGCGCGGCCACCTCCCTGCTCAATAATTCAGGCACTTCCAGCCAGCCAGCCATGCCAACCGCCGCGCCGCTCGCCACTTCCAACACAAGTGGAAATCCCGCCTCGTCGCCTCTGGCAGGTAAATGGATTGCCGCCTCTGACCTGGGGAAGTTCCTGATCACCATTGATCCCGCCGGTGAAAATGTGACCGCCGTGGCTATCGAGCTCAACAACTGGAAGTGCGGCGGAACGCTCCTAACCACCCAGTTGACCGTGCAGGACACCTGGCCCATATCCGATAGCCAGCTTTCGGTTGATTTCTATCTTGACTCAGACGAGATGATGCCCTTGACCATTGAAGGCAGCTACGATCCACAGCACAAGGCCTTCTCAGGCACTTGGAATGTGGATGCCTACGGTACCACTTGTTCGGGAACCTGGAAGGCGACCAGGTAAATGGCTTTCTCAAGGTCAAAGAACGAAACGCGAAGCACGCAAAGAACACGAAGATTTCTTTTTTTCTTGGCGTACTTTGCGCGCTTCGCGTTGAAAAAATGACAAAACATAGGTTCACTATGGACTTTGAGAAGACCATGCAAACAGGTAAGGCAAAACCTTCGCAAGGATTTTCCATTGAAAACGTGACAATCGTCACTTGATTGCGCCGCGCCTATCCTCTATGATGTGAATAAGCATCGAAACAGGAAATTCATTGTGAGAGAGAGGCAGGCAGATCGTGACACTCGACAACCTCAGGAAAAAGGTCGCAACTGCGACGGATAAGGTTATCAACCTGACGCTGGAATCAAGTCAGGAGATTACGGAAGCAATCAAGGAATATAAAGAGGCCGTGGAATCCCTCAAAGCTTTTGGCCTGACTGTAGGCAAGATTCACGTGGCGGCCAGTCCCCTTCCGGAGATCAGCACCACCATCAAAGGCTCGTTCAATGATCTCGATGAGAAGCGCCTCAGCGAATTGCTGGAAGCCAAAAAAGACCAGAAATTGCTGACAGCTATTCTCTCCGCACTATTGATGGTCACGAAACTGCGGGAGGTTGTGGATTTGGCGGGCCTGCGAAATATCGTGATTCAAATTTCCCTGGGAATCCCTCCCAGGATTATCGTGGATATCGAATAAAACGTGTAGAGACGTTGCANNTGCAACGTCTCTACACGTTTTATTTCAGGAAAAATCTTAGCGCCTCTGCCACTGCCTGCGGATTCTCCATCATCGGCATGTGGCCGAGGTTTGGCAATTCGGCATAATGCGCGTTAGGCAGGAGGGCTTTTACCTGGCGCCCGCGTTCAACGGGGATCAACGCATCCGCGCCGCCGTGTACCACTACTACAGGAAATTTAAACGTTTGCGCCAGATCGGTTGAGTCAGGGCGTCCGGCCATGGCCGTCAGCGCATTGGACAGAGCCAGCGGCCTTTGTTTCGATATTAATTCGCGCACGAAAGCCTGCACGCGCGGCTCAGCAGAGAGCTTCGGCGTCATCGCCTCCACCACCGGGCCAACACCCTTATCCATTACCTGGCGGGCGGTCTCGTAACGTCCAACTTTCCCTTCGGGCGTATCGGCCCGCAGTTGGGATGAGATCAAGCCCAACCCGGCTACGCGTTCGGGGTACGCACGCCCAAAAGCCAAAGCCACATATCCGCCCATCGAATGTCCGGCCAGGATCGCTCGTTTGATCTTAAGCTGGGTCAGCAGGTCGGCAATGTCTGAAGCAAAATCAAGGATGGAACTANNCGGCCTCTATTAGTCCGGACTCACCAAAGCCGCGCAGATCGGGCAGGATCAGATCAAAATCATTTTCGAGCAGCGGAGTGATTTCATCCCAAATCGTATGGTCCAATGGATAACCGTGGATCAGCACCAGCGGCACGCCACGTCCCTGGCGTTCATATGCAATATCAATACCAGCAATGTTGATCTTTTCCATATTTATCTCCTGTATGGTTTGTAGAGACGTTGCATTGTAAAGACGTTGCATGCAACGTCTCTACACGCCCACCGTCACTTCCAATTTACATTGACTTTCAATTTGCTTCCCAACTTTGAATAATAATAAACGAACCCATTGTCGCGCCCGAATTCATAGACGCGCCGCGTAATGTCCACATCCGCCTTGCAGTATTCGGCGATCTTATCCAGTTCACCGCTGCGGAACCATTCCACCGATTGGATGCCATCCGCGGTTTTCTCCGTGCCCAGGCAGGCCTTGGCCAGCGCATCGAGCGGCAGGCGGAAGTTGAGTATCCGGCTGAGGTCGAGCAGCAAGTCCAGCGTTCGCAGGGACGCAAAATTGAAGGCGGGCGAATACGGGCGCAGCACCTCATAATCGAAGCCACGGATATTGAAGCCGATCACTTTATCCGCGCCCTTGAGTTCATCAACCAGGGCTTGTGCGTCGCGTTCCCAATACACCATGAACTCTTTTTTATCACTTGAATACGTCACGCCGCAGGCCAGGCGCAATTTACTCGCATCGCGTCCCCCCACCTCTTGAAACAGTTTCTGCGTTTCCAGATCAAAGAAGAGGAGGTTCATTTTTGGTTTTCCTTCAGCCAGGTCTGGCCGAATGCCAGCGCTTCTGCGCGCGTTGACACTTTACCACTGGCTTGCGCCTCGCGGATCGCCTCCAGCAGTTGGCCGATCAGCGGCCCGGCCGCCAGTTGGTATTCATTCATCACATCCAGTCCATCCACCAGACGAGGCGGCGCAACCGTTTCTTGCGGCTTTTCCCAATAATTCTCCAGCAGAATTCGGGCCACATCCAGCGCCGCGCTCCAGGTTTCCTGCATCAACGTGTGACCGCATGTGCCGCGCAGGTCGGCCAGACCCAGCAGCGCCAGATCCACGCCGCCCTCGCCCGCCGCGCGGAAGAAGCGATAAATGGCCTTGCGCGAGGGTTCCTTTTTTTCAGCCTCTATCCGGCTGGTGAAGTAATGAAAGCGCATATGGTTCTCGATGATGATCTTCAAGCGTGCGATCTCATCGTTGCTGAGATTCAAGGCCTGTGCTCTTTCGACAGCGGCCTTTGCGCCGGAGGCATCATGCTCGAAGAACCGGATCCTGCCCGTCTCATCCAGGGATTTGGCGGCCGGCTTCGCGACATCGTGATACAGCGCCGCCAGGAATAGTAAAGCGCGCATAGAACGATCGGCATTCAGCGCTTGAGCGAAGTGCGCCGCCAATTGTGTACGGTAACGACCGAGGCGCAGATTGAGCAAGCCAGTCAACAAGTCGCCCCCCTTCCCTGTGCCTCGCTCCATTTCATCTAAAGATGAGGGCAGGCCCACCGAGGTTGGGGCAAGGGCTGCAAGAATGCCTTCGAGATGGCCGATGACGCTCAAGGTATGTTCCCACACATCGTACACATGCGGCGCAGACTGCTCCACGCCCTTCATCCCCGCCAGTTCAGGCAGAAAATATTGAAAAACTCCCAGCATTTCCAAGGCGCGCAGACAGGTATCCGGATGTGGCCCTTCGAGAATTTTAAACAGTTCATCGCGTTGGCGTTCGGGGGAAATATTCGGGAGCAGGTGCGCGGCTTGTTTCATGGCTTTGCGAGTCCCGGCTTCGATCTTGAAGTCAAACGCGGCGGCCTGACGCACCCCCCTCAGGATTCGGATCGGATCATCGCTGAGAGAGGTCTCCGAACAGGCGCGCATCACCTTGGCGCGTAAGTCCGATCCGCCGCCCAGTGGATCGAGAATGCTCTGGCTGCGCAAATCGAAGGCGATGGCATTGATGGTGAAGTCGCGCCCACGCAGGTCGGCTTCGAGGTCTGCGCCGCGGAAGGAGGCAAAATCCAAAATATCGCGTTTGCCATCCTCGGCAGTCAGGATGACGCGCGCCGTATCGAACGCTTCATCCAGCACATAGAAGTCGGCCTTCAGCGCATTGGCCGCACGCCGCGCAATGGAGATAGCGTCTTTCGGGACCGAAAAATCCAGGTCATGCGAGAGGCGGTTAAGCAGCAGATCGCGCACCGCACCGCCCGCCAGGTAAAGTTCGACCTCCGGCAGCGCCGAGCGGATGGAATCCAGTAAAGGTGAAAATCGAAGTGGAAGGGACATATAAATGATCTCAGGTTTTTCTTTGTGACGGCTCATCTGCGCGGCATGCAAGGCTTGCTCGGGGGTTCCGCCCTGCCCCACGATCCTGCCGCGCACTTTTGCCACCCAGCGCCCCGCATAAGAGTCCTGGTCGTCCATGCGGGCTTAGGCGGGCGGCTTGTACTTATTCAGGTCTACCACCCCCACGAAAGGCAGGTTGCGATAATACTCATCGAGGTCGAGGCCGTATCCAAAGACGAACTTGTTCGGGATGCGGAAGCCGCGATAATGGATCGGCACCACGGCCTCGCGCCGTTCTTCCTTATCGAGCAGGGTGCAGACTTCGAGCGAGCGCGGCTGGCGTGTTTGCAGGAATTCGAGCATCGAAGCGATCGTATTGCCGCTATCCACAATATCCTCCACCAGCAGCACATCCTTGCCGTGTATGTCGGTTTGCAGGTCGTGGGTCACCCGCACACTTCCACCGGATTCGCGCGCACCCTTTCCGTAGGAGGAAACCGCCATGAAGTCCATCATGTGCGGGATGGTGATATGCCGCATCAGGTCCACCAGGAAGATCATGCCGCCCTTTAGGATGCAGATCAGGATCAGGTCGCGGCCTTCGTAGTCGCGGCTGATCTCCGCGCCCAGTTCCGCGATGCGAGCTTGCAGGGTCTTTTCGTCAATCAAGATTTCAGACAATACTTCTTTGTAGTCTTGCATTTTCATGTCTCACAAGTCTTACAAGTCTCATAGGTCTTACAGGTCGTCTCACAAGTCTTAAAGGTCTTATTAGTCTCGTCATCCAAAATGGTAATTCCAGCGACTTGTTAGACTTTTCAGACTTTTTAGACTTTTTAGACCTGTTAGACTATCTTGGCACTTCATGATGAATGCGGCAGCGCGCCTCATACATTTCAGAGGCGCCTACGATCACGACGGGATCATCATAGCGCGCCGGCTTGCCGTTGACAAGCCTTTGCGTGCGTGAAGCCTCATCGCCGCACACCATGCAAATGGCATGTAATTTATCCACGCGCTCGGCCTTGGACATCAATACCGGCATCGGGCCGAACGGCTCGCCGCGAAAATCCATATCCAGCCCGGCCACCAGCACGCGGACGCCGCGTTCTGCCAGTTCCACCGCAATACTCACCACCTCGGGGTCCATGAATTGCGCCTCGTCAATGCCCACCACGGTGGTATCTTTTTCAAGCTTGCTGCGGATCTCCGCCGCCTTTTCAACCGGCATGGCCTCGAAATTCGTGCCCATGTGCGAGGTGACCTTCTCCACCGCGTAACGCACGTCAATGGCCGGCTTGAAAACCTGCACTTTCTGTTTGGCGATCCTGGCCCGTATCAGGCGCCGGATCAACTCGTCCGTCTTTCCGCTGAACATCGAACCGCAGATCACTTCGATCGAGCCGTGAGTATGGCGCATACATTCTCCTTACCCCCACCTCCCCTATTTTCTTTTGGAATACGGAGCAGGATGGGAGCGGGGTATTATGAAAACAGGCAGACACTTTCGTATCTGCCTGTCAAGTTTACCTGATAATAGTTCTTCTGCAAATCCTACGCATCGGCTACGGAGGCTTCGGGCAGTTCATAGCCCAAGCCGCGCAGTTTCTTCTTGGCGTCAATCAGGGACTTCTGGCCGAAACCTTCGATGGCCAGCACAGTCGCTTCGCCTTCGTTAAGTTTCCTCAGGAACTGGTTGACTTCGACGATGCCGGCTTTGGTGAGGGCCTCGGTGGCACGCGTCGTCAGCCCAAGTTCGGCGATCGGCCGCTCGGGGGATTTCCTGGCGGCATCGCGCGCCTTCTTGGTATCCACATAGGTCTGGCGGGCGGATAGTTTCTTATAGAAGCGATCCACCTGGCCTTCGATGTCAACGATGCGCTGGTACTCGCCGCTGAAGAACGGATGGCAGTTCGAGCAAATGTCGACGCGCAGTTCCTTTTTAGTGGAACCCGTTGTCCAGGTGGTGCCGCAGGAGGCACACACCACTTTGGCGTCGGTATAAAATTTCGGATGAATTTCGGCTTTCATGTTATGCCTCTGCCTCTGCCACTGGTACTGGTACTGCCACTGGTACTGGCATCACGTTGACGCGTTTGCGGCCGCGCACCACGTCGAACATCACCACGCCGTCCATCGTGGCGAACAAGGTATCATCCTTGCCGGCATCCACGTTCAGGCCGGGTTTGATCTTGGTGCCGCGTTGGCGGATCAAAATATTGCCGGACAAAACAAATTGACCACCGTAACGCTTGACGCCTAAGCGCTGGCCGTTTGAGTCGCGTCCGTTGCGGCTGGAAGCGCCGCCTTTTTTATGAGCCATTTCTACCTCTCACTTTACTTGCTCGACTTTTTGGGAGTCGAGGATTTTTTGGCCGGCGCCTTTTGGGGTTTCCCGGCTTTCTTGGCAGCCGCTTCTTTCGCCGGTGCGGCAGCGGGCTTTTCAGCCTTGGGTTTCGGCTCGGCCTTTTCAGCCTTGGGTTCCGGCTCGGCCTCTACAGCCTTCTCTTCGACCACCACAGGCTTCGGCTCCGGTTTTTCGATGACACGTGTCTCGCCGGGCTTGCCGATGAAATCCACCATCAGCCGGGTATATTGCTGGCGGTGGCCGCCGCGCACGCGAATGCGCTTTTTGGGTGCATATTTGAAACGGAAGATTTTTTCGCCGCGGAAGTGATCCACCACCGTCGCTTTGACTTCGATGCCGCTGACGGTCGGGGTCCCAACCATCACATCCTCGCCATCGGCCATCAACAGCGTCTTCAGGTCCAGCTTGGCGCCTGCCTGATCGGGCAGGCGGTCCACTTCGATCGGCTTTCCTTCGACGGCGCGATATTGTTTGCCGCCGCTTTCCACAATTGCGTATCTCATATTTTCTCCAGTCATTCACTTCACCGGGTTGCTCGCGGGTTCTTGGAAAAAACCTTCGCCAGTGTACGGGGAAGCTGGGTTATCAAGCAACCGCCCCGGCAAATCCACTGCCAGGGCAGAAGCGGGCGATATTATAACGGCAGGACACATCCGTGTCAACCGCATTTTTGAGTAAAAAATCTTGAGGAACGAATATCCTGATCTACTACAAGATGAAGGGTTCCCCAACAGATAGGATTCTAAAGCAAATGCGAGAATTTGGGAAGGAAATGGGGAATGGGGGATGGTGAAGTATGAAGGCGGAAGAATGAAGTATGAAAGCCGCTGTGAGTTTCAACCTCATCGCTCAAACCGCCGTCCCCGGCGGGAGATGTCGCGTTCCAATCTCAAAGACCCTAAGGGTTTCCAAAACCCTTAGGGTCTCGGAAGGTGGTGATTATATACGATCAATCAATCAAATCTTGCGGATCTGTAACGGCCTTCGTCAACGGCAAAACGCTGATTCCATCAGCGAGTGAATAAGGCTGCGCGCCCGGATATACGACAACCAGCTTGTCCAGCTTCAAATCCGTCATTGCCGTTCGCATGGAGGGAGTTATCTTTGGCGCATCCATGCGCTTACATTCGATCCCGATGCGTTTGGCATCTTTGATTAGAAGCAAATCCAGTTCAGCGCCGCCGTGAGTTGCCCAGAAATAAACCGCATCCGGCCGCGTGGACTTGATGATTTCTTCGATGGCATATCCTTCCCACGAAGCGCCCAATTTGGGATGTAAATTCAGCTCACCTTCCGACTTGATCCCCGACAGATAGTGCAACAAGCCTGTATCTCTAAAATAGATTTTCGGGGATTTGACTTGCCGCTTGCCAAGATTGGAATGCCACGGCTGCAGTTGGCGGATCATGAACAGGTCTTGCAGCAAATCAACATAACGACGAGCCGTGGATTCGTTGATGTTCAACGTGCGCGCCGCTTCGGCGGCATTCCAAACCTGGCCATGATAATGAGCCAGCACACTCCAAAAACGGAACAGGCTGGTGGACGGGATCTTTACGCCAAATTGCGGCACATCGCGCTCGAGAAAAGTGGCTACAAAGTCCTTGCGCCATTCCAGGCTGGCTTGATCCGTGTCCGCCAAGAACGAACGCGGGAAGCCGCCGCGCAGCCAATGCTGATTTTGGTTTTCAACTCCCACCTCGCTTAAACTAAAACCGCTCATCTGAATGATCGTAATCCGGCCCGCCAGCGACTCGGATGATTGTCGCAGCAGCGCGGGGGAGGCGCTGCCCAGGATCAAAAACCGCGCAGGCAGCGGCTCACGGTCGGCCAAGACGCGCAGGATGGGGAATAGATCAGGCCGGCGCTGAATCTCGTCAATGACAACCGTTCCGCGCAATCCTTGAAGAGCAGTCATGGGTTCTTCCAAGCGCGCCAGGCTGACCGGATTTTCCAAATCGAAATAATTGGAGGAATCGGGCGGGACAATCTCCCGCGCCAAGGTTGTCTTTCCACACTGGCGTGGACCGATAAGTGCAACCACGCGGCTCCGTTCTAAGGCCGCATTGACTTCCCAAAGCAGGCGAGTTCTCTCTAGCATGCCCCTATTTTACCTTGAAAATCGTGCTTTTGCTGCGGGATTTTCAAGGTAAATACGGAATATGGGGGATGGTAAAGTATGAAGGCGGAAGGATGAAGGAGAATTGGGAATGGGGAATGGTTGATGGATCATGGTTCATGGTGAATGGTTCATGGAGGATGAACGGGGATTCGATCAAGGATGAAGGATGAATTATGAAGTATGAATTATG
>PMLN01000331.1 GCA_003158885.1 Anaerolineae bacterium | reverse complement strand
CACTATGGGGATGAAGTGTTGAAGGTGTATGAGGTGAAATAAGAGATTATGGAAACGATACTTGTTATCTTGCTCTTTCTGGTCTTATTGATTCTGCTCGTACTCATCGGAGTAGTTGTATGGCTTGCCATGCGGGTTTCAAAACCTATTCCGCAGAACAATGAACAAATCGCAAACCTGGCAGGCAAACTCGACGCCATCCAAAAGCAGGTGGAGAGCAGTTTGCAATCCGTCACCAGTCAGGTGGCTATATTTGGAGAAGTCAAGGAAACGCTTGGCAAAGTCACAGAATCAACAAATCGGGTTTTGGAACTTGGCGATGATATCAACAAACTGCACAACATCTTGCAGTCTCCACTTCGACGCGGCGGCTTTGGCGAAATATTGCTTGAAAACCTGCTTTCTCAAGTATTGCCGGCGAAATATTTCCGCATGCAGTACTCCTTTCAAAATAATACGCGCGTGGATGCGGTGCTGTTCCTGGGCCAGCGTATTTTGCCAGTCGATTCAAAATTTCCTCTTCAGGGCTTCGATGGCGACGAATCGGAAAATCACAAAACTAAAAGTGCGTTTGTGCGGGTGGTGAAGGATCGCATTGACGAAACATCCAAATATATTCTTCCCGCAGAGGGGACATTTGAATTCGTAATGATGTACATTCCCGCCGAGAATGTCTACTACGAGATCATCTCAAATAGCGAATTGTTCAACTATGCGATGCAGAAACGAGTAATTGCTGTCTCGCCGAATTCGTTCTTTGCGTACTTGCAGGTGGTTGTCTTTGGGTTGAAAGGTATGCAAATCGAAGAGAACGCGCGTGAAATTCTCGAACGCATCTCTTCTCTAAAATTGGTTTTGAATGGCGTGGAAGAAAATTACGAAAAACTCGGCACAAACATTACCAATACCCAAAATAAATACACGGAACTTGGAAAAAAACTCGGCAAGTTCTCGGATCAATTCGAGCATCTTGCAGCAGAGACACTGCCAGTTGAAACTGCATCGAAGTCATTGAAAGAAGGGGAAAATGTGGTTTACCAGCAGAAAGATGAGTGAAAAAGAACCCCCGCTTTAGAGATTTATGCAATGAGCAGTAAAATGTACCCGACACTTGGAACTTAACCCATGAGCATCCTATCTTCCGACACGCATCCAAAAGCCGAACGAATGCAAATCGAATTCATCCGGCGCATGCCCATGTGGAAAAAACTTTCCATTGTGGACGGATTGAATGAAACCGTCAAAACCCTGGCGATCACGGGCATTAAACAACGGTTTCCCAACGCAACGCCCGAACAAGTAAAGCGCATGTTGGCGGAACTCATGCTTGGCGCAGAACTGGCGCGCAAGGTATACGATCATGCCAAGTGAATCCACCCGCGTGACCCTGCTCGTTACACATACTCTCGAACGACTCGGAATTCCCTATGCGGTGGGCGGCTCACTTGCCAGTTCCCTGCACGGCGTGATGCGTTCCACGCTGGATGTGGATATTGTGGCGGACATGCGTATGGAACATATCCAGCCGTTGGTTGCGGTTCTTTCCAAAGAATTTTATGCCGATGACGAAATGATGAAAGACGCGATCGAACACCACAGCAGTTTCAACCTGATCCATTACGAAACCGCCTTCAAAGTGGATATCTTTATCCGCAAAGCGCGCGCCTTTGATCAAATGCAATTGGAACGGAGGCGATCATCCGTAATTGCCACCGATCCGGAAGAAAGTGTTTACATCACCAGCCCTGAAGATACGATCCTCTCCAAACTCGAATGGTATCGCATGGGCGGCGAAGTCTCAGACCGTCAGTGGCGCGACGTCCTCGGCGTGCTGAAAACTCAGGCCGGCGACCTCGATCTCGAATACCTGCGCAAATGGGCAGGTGAACTCAAAGTGGCAGACCTTCTTGAGCGTGCTCTTAAAGAATCATCCTGATGTCATTGCAAGGAAGGGCGTTCTTCCCGACAACCGCGAAGCGTGCCTCTGGCGAACAATCTCCTGTAAACATGCTGGCATCGTGTTGAAGGCGTAGGGGCGCAAGGCTTGCGCCCTCGGTGTTTTCCCTGACAACCGCGAAGCGTGCCTCCGGCAAGTAATCTCCTCTTAGCCCCTCCCTAAATATCGACGATTCAACTGTTGAATCTTCATCCCAAAATTTCCTCGTCGTATTTGCTAGCCGAGGCGGCGTTCGCGAAGCACTTCCGTAGGTCGGCGTTCTACCGACCAGGAAGCTATGCCGCCTTCGGCTGCTTCTGAACCAAGATGTTCAGAAGGGCGAGGGCAGGGGTAGGGCTAGGGCCCAGCCGCCATGATCCATGATCCACGCCCCATTCACTATTTACCATTCACAATTCACTATTCACTATTCACTATTCACTATTCACCATTTACCATTCACCAGCCTCCATTTCCCATCCCCTACGCCTGTCGAATATATGCCGTTTGTCACTTTATCCGGCTCAAATTTAGTAATAAAATCTCTCCCGATGAATCGGAAGAGATTCTCCTTGAAAACGCATTCACTTGTTTCTACAATTCTCTCGTTGATAATTGAGGCTTGCTTTTTCCCCTTGCTTCCCGGCCCAACCGCAAGCGCCATATATACAACCTCCGCCGTTATCCTGCCGCTCATGCTTTTAATGGCATTTTTGGTTGTCTACTCTACTACACAGCTATACAAGGAGCCTGCATAGCATGGCAAAATCCGGCAAGCCTATCGAGAACGTTGAAGCAGTCACCCCAATCGGAATGCACCGGCGCATCGAATATAAATGGATCGCACTGAGCGTCACCACCATCGGCGCACTGATGTCCTCAATTGACAGTACCATCGTTATCCTGGCGCTGCCCGATATGATGGTGAAACTGCATGCCGACCTGATCGAAATGATCTGGGTCATCATGGGATACATCCTCATTAGTACGGTCTTTTTGCTAACCTTTGGGCGGATTGCCGACATGTTCGGCCGCGTGCGCTTATACAACCTTGGCTTTGTGATATTTACCATAGGCTCGGCGCTTTGCGGCTTATCGCAGAACGCAGCGCAGTTGATCCTGTTTCGATTGGTGCAGGGCGCCGGCGCGGCGCTGATAATGGTAAACGGCCCTGCCATCATCACCGAAGTCTTTCCGCCCAATGAGCGCGGACGCGCGCTCGGCATTAACGGTGTCACCTGGGCGCTGGGCGGCATCGCCGGTCCACTGCTCGGCGGCCTGATCCTGGCCGCCGCAGATTGGCGCTGGATTTTCTACATCAACGTACCCATTGGCATCCTGGGTACCCTGTGGGGCTATCGCGCCCTCAAGGAAATGTCCACGCGCAACCGCGCTGAAAAGTTTGACCCCGTGGGCGCGGGAACCTTCAGTCTGGGCTTGCTTGCGCTTTTGATCGCACTGACACTCGGCATCCAGGACGGTTGGACCTCGCCCCCGATCATCGCGCTCTTTGCTCTGTTCGTGATCATGTTAGTTGGGTTCTTTGCATGGGAGCGGCGCTCACAAAACCCCGTGCTCGACCCGCTCCTCTTCCGGAACCGCGTCTACAACTTTTCGGTGCTTGCCGCCATGCTGCAATCGCTGGCTATGTTCGCAGTTGATTTTCTGATCATCTTTTATTTGCAGGCAGTGCGTGGCTATCCACCGCTGATGGCGGCGCTTTTGCTCATTCCACTCTCTATCGTCAGCGCGGTGATGGGACCTTTGAGCGGCTTGCTGGCGGATCACATTGGTGCGCGCCTGCCGGCTACCGCGGGTTTGTTGATCCAAGGCTTGGCGCTTGGATGGTTCATCACGCGGCTCTCGCCTGTTACACCCTACTGGGAAATCGCCTTCGGTTTGGCATTAATGGGTTTGGGGGGCGGTCTCTTCTGGTCGCCCAATACGAGCGCCGCCATGAATGGTGCGCCTGCCCATCGTCTCGGCGTCGCCTCGGCCACCCTTGCCACGTTGCGGCAGACCGGCATGGTGATCAGCTACGCCCTCGCCCTGGCGGTGGCGGCCGGCAGTTTGCCTCAGGCGCAAATGCTTCAGCTATTTGTAGGAACGGACATCGCGCTCGGCTCGCAGGCCATGCAGGTGTTTGTGATCGGCATCCGCAGCGCCTTCGAGGTTTCTGTGGTTCTCTGCATCGTCGCCGCCGGTTTTTCGCTGGTGCGCGGCAAGGAAGACCGGCGCCAGCAGGCCTCCATGCAAATGAATAAGGAGAAGTTGTAACCTTCCAACCTTAAACCTTCCAACTGTCAAACCATCAAACCATCCAACCTTCAAACCTTCCCGAAAGGAGACCCTTATGACACAAACCTATTCTTTGAAACATGCTGAACCTGTGATCCGTCGCACGACCGATTTGCTCGAACATGTCTTTCCCTCACCTCGCCATTTCGGCATCCGTCTGTGGGATGGAACCGAATTGCCTGTGGAGGGTGACTCGGCTTTTCATCTCGTTCTCGGTCATGCCGGCGCATTGCGGCGTATGTTCACACCGCCCGTCGAGCTTTCAATGGGTGAGGCTTTCATCCGGGATGATTTCGACATCGAAGGCGACATCTTTTCGGCGTTCGCCCTGATGGATGGTCTGGCTTCTCGCTCCTTCTCCGCAGGAGAAATCCTCAAAATGGGCTTGGACCTGTTGGCGTTGCCCGTTTCAGGTCCTGCGCGGCCGCAGGGGCGCGGGCCTCTCCAACTGCGCGGCGCCGTTCATTCCCTCGAACGTGACCGCGCCGCAGTTCAATATCATTACGATGTTGGCAATGATTTCTATTCGCTCTGGCTTGATAAAAACCTGCAATACTCGTGCGGTTATTTCCCCACTGGCAGGGAGGATCTCGATACCGCGCAGGAACTCAAGCTGGAACACATCTGCCGCAAACTGCGCTTGCAGCCCGGGGAGCGCCTGCTGGATATCGGTTGCGGCTGGGGCGGCCTGGCCCGTTATGCCGCCCAAAAATATGGCGTGAACGTACTGGGTGTAACGCTTAGCAAAAATCAAAAAGCCTATGCAGATGAAGCCATCGCTCGTTCCGGGCTTCAGGGGCGGGTCGCCGTTGAACTGAAGGATTACCGCATCCTCGGTGATGAATCCTTCGACAAGATCGTAAGCGTGGGCATGTTCGAGCATGTCGGCCGGAGCCACCTGCCCGAATACTTTGCCCACACCTATCGCTTGCTAAAACCCGGCGGACTATTCCTTAATCATGGCATCTCGCAGCGCGCCGGCTTGGAGAAAGCTCGGCAGGGCTTCATTCAAAAGCGTGTATTGGGACTCGGCATTTTCCAACAGCGTTACATCTTCCCGGATGGCGAACTGATTCCCGTCAGCGAAGTCAATCTGATGGCTGAGAATGCGGGCTTTGAAGTCCGTGACCTGGAGAACCTGCGCGAACATTATGCGCTCACTCTGCGTCAGTGGGTCAACCGGCTCGCCGCTCGCCGCACGGAAGCAGTCAAAGCCTCGGATGAAGTCACTTACCGGACCTGGCGGTTGTATATGTCCTCTTCGGCCTACGGCTTCGAGTCCGGAAGCCTCAATGTCAACCAGACCCTCCTTGCGAAGCTGACGTTCGACGGAAAAAGCAGTGTTCCCTCCACCCGCGCCGACTTATACCGATAGCGCTGGATTCATTGTATGCGGTTGCCGTCTCCATCCATAATGCTTCCCCTCTCCGCTTATCGGAGAGGGGTTAGGGGTGAGGGTCGCGAAGCACGCCGGAGGCGACCGGGGCTAAACGGCTTGGCTTCCCCGTCAGGTGCGACGCATCACTGGGGTAAGGCTAGGCCCGGTCCCATTACCCATGCCCCATGAACCATGATCTATGACCTATGATCTATTCACGATTCCCGACTCCCGAATATCCAATATCGAATATCTCTTCCTCAATCCTCCATCAACCACGATCCATGATCCATCATCCATTTACCATTCCCCATGATCCAATTACCATTCCTCATCTTCCCGACCTCACCTGACTATAGAAATCCGAACATGCGCAGGCGGTCACCGTCAGACCGTTCTGCGTCATTGTGCCTTGATAAGCCGCCGGGCCGTCATGGACGATCCAGCCTTCCAGGTTGAATCCCAGCGGGCCGTCCGCCAGCATCCATTCGCCGTTGTATTTTCTCGCGATGTGGACATGTGTGCCGGTGGTTTCGCCGCCTTCGCACGAGGGATATCCGATAAAGTCCCCCGCCTGTAATTGTTTTCCCACCGGTGCGCGCGTCGCGCCTGCCAGGTGCAGGTAAAAGATCACCCAGCCGGTGCGTTCATTTCCATCGCCGTCCAGGTCGAGCGCCAATCCGTTGACATCGGAGCGTACCACCAATCCGCTGGCCGCCGCCACCGCATAGTTCTGGGGTTCGACCGTAAAACAACCGTGGAACTCGGACGGAGGCCCAAAGTCAATTGCTGCAAACGGTTCCCCTGAGCCCCAGCCTGTATGCGGCCCGCCTGTAAATGTCCAGGTCTCGTTGCGGGCAAAGGGTAACAGCATGGGAGGTTGGTGCAGGCTGCCCGGGATCAGCACGAAATTGTTTGTCCACGGATCCCCGAATAGGTCCTTATATGTTTTTGCCAGCCCATCCGGTCCAACCGCGCGATCATAATCCGTCCCGGATAACAACTGTGCAAAATAATATTGGATTCCCACCGAGCCGGCGTTCAGCCATGGGTCGGGGCGGACAATGGTTTGATCCGGCCTGTCAAACTCGATCAGGTTTCCGGCCCTCCATCCGTAGTATCCGTTGTTGAGCGTCTCCGCCGCGATGATGAGTTGATAGTAGAGTGTGCCGGAATATTCCCGGTTGAATCCCAACACATACTGTTTTTGTATTTGCACCGGATTGCTTAACGCCCCGGTTTGATATTCGAGCACGGCCAGCAGCAGCTTGGGGCTGACGCTGTAGTTGGTCGCCACATAATCCACGACTTCCGCCCCGCTGCGATACTCCCCGCCCGCATAGCCCACGTAATTCTTGAGCCAGCCAGGCTGTGAGGCGGCGAAGGCCGAACTGTTGAAGCCGATCACGGTTGGCCCGTCCACGAAGGCATTATCCGGTATGGATTTAAAGGAGGTATCCCATAATTCACGGTAATAGATCGGGATCTTCATCGGCAGGCCGGGTGGCATCGTCGTTGCATCCGGTGGGATGATCGGGTTGGCCGCCATGATTTCCTGGATCGTGGTGTTGAAGCGCGGCGCCAGGTTGGCGACCGTGTCGCCGGATTG
>PMLN01000153.1 GCA_003158885.1 Anaerolineae bacterium | reverse complement strand
TGGAAGCGGTTCCCTGATTTCATCGTACAATCCTGGGGACCGTTCTTCATTAAGGGATTGGCTTGAGGTATCTGCTTATGGAATATCCCAATCAGCCTCTTGTTAACCTTAATGAGCGTGTTCTTGAGGGTATCTCCTTAATGCGCCAAGCTGTGATGTATGGCTTGTCTGCGGAGTGGAGACTTTGGCGATCATGAAAAGTCTTTTTAAAAGGCTCAACGATATATTTTCACTGCCTTATATGGCTCCAGCCTTATTGCTGGCGATAACCATTCTGGCTTACGGCCTGTTTTTCTGGCAGCTTGGTTTTTATTGGGATGATTTGCCCATCTCGTGGATCCGCTACCAGTTCGGGCTTGGCGCGCTGGTCCGCTATTTCTCGACCAATCGTCCCGTCTGGGGATTGCTTTACCAAATTACAACCCGTATTTTTCCCGATGTTCCAGTCTATTGGCAGATTTTCGCGCTGTTTTGGCGCTGGGTGACGGCGGTGCTGGTTTGGGCGCTCATCCGCCAGCTTTGGCCGGGTCGGCGCTCACTGGCTTTTGTCATCAGTCTTTTATTCTTGTTGTACCCGGGTTTCAATCAGCAATCAGGGGCATTTCTTTACAGTCATTTCTTCATCGTCTTATCCTTCCTGCTTTTTTCGTGGCTCTTGATGCTCTGGTCCTTCCGCAATCCAAAGCGCTTTTGGCTGCTGACCATTTTCTCCCTGTGTTTCTCGGCCCTCAATCTTTGGATGATGGAGTATTTTTTTGTCCTTGAACTTTTCCGTCCGTTTATTATTCTTTATTTCGTCCGCATGAACGATGAGGACCATCGTCCATCCCATGCGGCGCGTCGAATATCATTGCTCTGGCTTCCGTATCTTCTTGTTTTCCTGGCGGATGTATATTGGCGGCTTTTTATCTTCAACGATCAAGTCTATCAGACGGTATTGATCCCGAGTTTGAAAACCGCTCCAGGGGCAACCGCCCTGGAACTGATCAAAACGATTTTCTCCAGCCTTTGGGTCGCCAGTGTGCAAGCCTGGATCCAGGCCTTCCATTTTCCGAATCCCTTTGTGGATGGCCTGCGTATAACCTTCCTGTATGCTGTAGTGGTTTTGTTCGTTTTCGCGCTTTGCAGTTTTTATTTGCTCTCGGTGCTCAACAAGGAAGAATCGAAGAATCAAAAGTGGTGGCCGATCCTGCTGGGTTTGGTCGCGATGTTCCTGGCCGGGGGGCCGTTCTGGCTGATCAACCTGCCTGTTACGCTTGGATATCCTGAGAATCGTTTTACATTGCCGTTCATGCTGGGCGTGAGTATGTTGTTTGCCGGATTGCTGCAATTTATCCCTGCCCGTATCAGGCTTTTTCTCTGCGCGGCTTTTGTGGCCCTGGCTGCTGGCCGGCAGATTTGGTGGGCTGACTCGTTCCGGCGCGATTGGATCACGCAGAAAAACATGTTTTGGCAAATGACCTGGCGCGCTCCCGGACTTAAGCCCAATACGCTTGTGCTAGTCAATCAAGGCGCACTGAATTATTATGCGGATAATTCACTGGCCGCAGCCTTGAACTGGATTTATGACCCCCATCCGCATTCCCCGGAACAAATCCATTATGCTTTATTCTTTCCAACCAACCGCATCGGCAATAACCTTCCTGAATTACAGGCAGGCCTGCCCATTCAATATAATTACCTGGTTGGCATGTTCAATGGGAATACCTCGCAGGTCGTCGCGTTTTATTACCAGCCGCCGGGCTGTTTGCGCCTGCTCGACCCGCAGCTCGACCCGCAGAATCATTTTATTCCGGATGAAAGCCTGATGCGCGCTGCGGCGCCCTTATCCTCCTCAGCCTGGATCACACCCGATGCAACGGCGGATATGCCTCAAGTCTATGGCCCGGAACCGGCGCATGGCTGGTGTTATTATTTTGAGCGTGCGGATCTGGCGCGCCAATTGGGGGATTGGTCTCGTGTTGTTCAGCTGGGCGATATTGCATTTCACTTGAGTGATTATCCCAATGATCCCGTTGAACGCTTCGTGTTTATCGAAGGTTATGCCCACGAAAGCGATTGGAATCAGGTCAAAGATTTATCGTTGACTTCCTTTAGGGTATCACCCAGCTATGTCGGGCCATTGTTGTGCAAGCTGCTGGCGAGGATCGAGCGCGAGGTTCCCTTGAGCAGCGATAAAGAAAGTAGTCTAAACCAATTGCGCACTAAATTTCAATGTTTGCCGTAAAATACACATGTAGGTTTCTTCACAAGGTGAAAAAGTTTGATGATATAATTGTCCAGACAAATTGAAAGGAGGCGGTCGGACCTAACTATTACAAATCGCGATTCGTGTCTAAACTATATTCAAAAAATGGAGAAGAAGAAAATGCGTAAGACAATTTTGCAAGTTGTAGTATTGACAGTGGCCGTTGCGATGGTCCTCTCGGCCTGCGCCACTCCGGCAACTCCCGCGCCAGCTCCTGCAACAGTGGCACCCGCACCAGCCACACAGGCTCCTGCCCCAGCTGCTGCAACAACGGCGCCTACACAGGTCCCGGCCGCAACTGCGACCTCAGCTCCGATCTCGATCCCTGATATTCAATCAGGAAAATTCAATGTTGCCGTAGTTCTGATCGGCTACGAGAACGACGGTGGCTGGTCGCAAGCACAAACTGAGGGCGCCAAGAGCATGACGACGGCGGATCCTACGATCAACGTTGGTGTTGTGGAAGCAGTGAACCCGGGCACAGATGCAGAGAATGTTATGCGCGCGTTGGCCCGCAAAGGCTTCGATCTTATCATCGGCACAACGTTCGAATACGGTCCAACGATGGCTTCGCTGGCTGATGAATTCCCCAAGGTTGACTGGCTGCATGTTTCCGGTTACCAGTCCAATAGCACGAATTATGGCAATCTATTCGGCGGGATGGAAGATATGAAGTACATCGGTGGAATGATTGCCGGTGCACGTGCCAAAGCCGATAACAATACCAAACTCGGATATGTTGCACCATGGCCTAACCCTGAAGTAGTCCGCTTGGGCGATGCTTTCATGTTGGGCGTCAAGCAGACTTGCCCCGAATGCACGCTGGAAGTCCGCTGGATCAACACCTGGTATGACCCCGATAAAGAGAAGCAAGCCGCGCAATCCCTGCTTGATGCAGGCGCGGATGTGATCCTGATCGGCTCTGATACTCCCGGTCCATTGGTTGCCGCGGCGAATGCCGGCAAGTGGGCGTTGAGCTATGACTATATCAACTCCTGCTCGCCTGCGCCGAAGAACTGCCTGGGCACAGAATACTGGAACTGGGGCATCCCAGAGCTTGCCATCGTCAAGCAGATTCGCGCTGGCACTTGGAAGCCCGGGAATGTTTGGCTGGAACCTGATTCTGGCATCGTCGGATTCTACGGCTTCATGCCGGGCCAGACTCCTCAGCCGGGTGTTCCCGCCTCGGTTATCCCGTTGGTTCAGGCTAAACTTGCCCTTATGTTGGCTGGCAAGTTCACCTACAAAGATATATTCAAAGGTCCCATCACGGATAACACGGGCAAGATCAAGATCCCGGCGGGCCAAACGCTCACCGTTGAAGATCTGTTTGGCATCGACGCGCCTACGATCTCGTCCATGGGCTTGACCGGTCGCACGGCCTGCACAACCTTCTGCATGCCGTGGTTGGTGGATGGAATTCAAGGTACTCTTCCAGCCATGCCAAGTCAGTAAGCTAGATTGTACCCATAACTATATCTGTTGGCGCAGGAGTCAGACTCCTGCGCCAACAATCTAGTATTTTCCAAGGAGCCTAATGACCGAATCGCCCAATGCCTTTGAAATGCGCGGCATCGTCAAACGTTTCCCGGGAGTATTGGCAAACGATCATGTAGACTTTGCCGGAAGAGTCGGCGAGGTGCACGCCTTGCTGGGTGAAAATGGCGCCGGTAAAAGCACCTTAATGAACGTGCTTGGCGGCCTTTATCGCCCTGAAGCGGGCGAGATTCTGGTTAATGGCCAGCACGTTGTATTGCGCTCTCCTCAGGACGCCATTGCGAATGGAATCGGTATGATCCACCAGCACTTCATGCTTGTGCCGAATCAGACCGTTTCTGAAAATATGGTGCTTGGTCTCAATCGCCCCAGATTCTTTCTCAATCTGCGGCAGATCGAGGAGCAAGTTCAAGCGCTTGGCGCGCAATATGGCTTAAGCGTAAATCCGCGCGCAAAAATCTGGGAGTTATCGGTAGGGGAACAACAACGCGTGGAAGTGTTGAAAATGTTATTCCGCGGCGCGAAGGTTCTTATCATGGATGAACCGACGGCGGTGTTGACACCGCAGGAGGTTGAAGCTCTTTTTGCCACATTGCGCGATATGACGAAGCGCGGTCATACCATTGTTTTTATCTCTCATAAACTTGATGAGGTGGTTGCCATTGCCGACCGCGTCACCGTATTACGACGCGGTAAAGTTACTGCGGCGAGTGTTTCAGCCAAAGGCGTAACCAAAGCCCAGCTCGCGAATTTGATGGTGGGCCGTGAAATCATATTCAAAGTAGACAAGAAAAAGGCAAAGCCGGGCGAGGTTGTGCTGGATGTCAATCGTTTATGTTGTGACAACGACAGAGGCTTACCGGCCTTGCGTGAAATATCCTTCCAGGTGCAGGCGGGAGAAATCCTTGGGCTGGCGGGCGTGGCTGGCAATGGCCAGCGCGAACTAGCCGAAGTTCTTACAGGGCTGCGCCATCCGACGAGCGGCACGATGGACTTCAGTAAGAAATCGTTGGATGCACACACACACTGGTTGGAGTTGGGCCAACAGTTAGCACACGTACCCGAAGATCGTGCGGCGGTTGGCAGTGTGTCGGCTCTCAGCGTGGCGGAGAATCTAATCCTTAAGCGCTTCAATCGTCCACCTATTGCCAAAGGCTGGTCCATCAATTCCATTGCAGTAAAACAGAACGCAGTGAAACTGGTTCGTGATTACAATATTGCCACTCCAACCGTAGAAACACCGGTGGGCATGTTGTCCGGCGGCAACTTGCAGAAGGTGATTCTGGCGCGCGAGATTTCGGGCCATCCTAAATTGATGGTTGCAGTTCACCCCACGCGCGGATTGGATGTGGGCGCCACGGAAGCGGTGCACAAATTATTGATCGAGCAACGCGACGCAGGCACCGCACTTTTGCTTATCTCCGAAGATCTGGATGAACTCTTATCATTAAGTGATCGCCTGGCAGTAATCTATGAAGGACGCATCGTCGGTGAAATGCCGGCGGAAGGCGCAGACATTCGCAAGATTGGCTTGATGATGGCAGGCACAAAGGTGGAATCATGAATCTTCCCGGAACTCATTACCGATTAAGAATCGAATCGCGCTCCCACCTTCCCGCTTGGATTGGTGTGATTTCTGCGATTCTTGGCGTTTTCCTGGCATTGATTGTCGGCGGTTTTGTAATGCGCGCGGCGGGCGCCACGGATCCGATTGGAACGTACATCGAAATATTCAAAGAAGGTTTTGGCACGCCTGCGGATTGGGCGGCCGGCGTGCATGCATTGTTCACCGGCACAGATTGTCCAAAGGGCCTGCAATGTTTCGGACCCTTCTCCGATACGCTCGTAAAGGCTTCGCCCATCATGCTGACCGGCCTGGCGTGCGTTATCGCTTTC
>PMLN01000166.1 GCA_003158885.1 Anaerolineae bacterium | reverse complement strand
GAATTGTTCCTCTTTTTGTTCCTCAGAAACAATTCCGCGCTCACGGGGATTGATTTGTAATCTAAATAATCTTGACCATATTTATCATATTATGCTTATGCTGTTACTTTTGCTAACCTGCGCGAGCATTTGCAGCGGACTGTTCACTGATCGTGCTTATGCACCGATCACAGCAGAGACGTTCTTCATGCTCTCCTCAAAGTCCATCGCGAATCTATGCTTTGGTATTTTTTAACGCGAAGCACGCAAAGTTCGCTAAGATTCTTGGTTTTTCTTCGCGATCTTGGCGAGCTTCGCGGTTCGTTCTTTATCTTGAGAAAACCATGAGAAGTTCATTCAAGCGTCTCTTTTCGTTTAAGCCCGTGTTGTATAATCGTCAAAATTTTTACTCTGCGAGTACGATGTCGCCTTGGAGGAGCCATGAAAAAACTGGGCCGTGTTCTCGGCCGTTTATTAATTGGGGTGGTCGTGATCGCCCTTCTGCTGGGTGCGGGCGGGTTATTCTATTTCAAGAGTTACCTGCCGAATACCGTCGCACCGCAGTCCTTCCCACAGATTGACGGCGCGCTCCACGTGCCGGGACTCAACGCGGCGGTGGATGTGTACCGAGATAAGATAGGCATCCCGCACGTTTACGCCAGCACCTCGCACGATCTGTTCTTCGCGCAAGGCTATGTCCAGGCACAGGATCGCTTCTGGCAGATGGACGCCTGGCGTCATATCGGTTCCGGTTCGCTGTCTGAGATGTTCGGCAGCGGCCAGGTGGAGACCGATGCGTTCCTGCGCACGCTGGGCTGGAAGGAAACTGCGCAGGCCGAATGGGATGGTCTAAGCCCCGAACCCCGATCCATCCTGCAAGCCTATACGGATGGCGTCAATGCCTATCTCAAGGATCATGACGGCACGGCCTTGAGCCTTGAATATGCCGTCTTGAAACTGCTCAGCCCCTCATATAAGATCCAGCCCTGGACACCGGTCAACAGCCTGACCTGGGGCAAGGCCATGGCCTGGGATCTGCGCGGCAACATGGATGAGGAGATCGAGCGCGCCGTCCTGCTTAAGACGCTTACGCCCCAGCAGATTGACGAACTCTTCCCGCCTTATCCTGCCGATCATCCCGTGATCGTCAACCAGATCGGAAATGGAACCTCCGCCTCTTCAACGACGGAACAGACTGCCGCCCAATTTCAAATGCCTGATGCGACGCTGGCCGCGCTTGAACATAATACAACCCTGCTCAACTCGGCCTTAGGCCCCGCCAACGATGGGATCGGTTCCAACTCTTGGGCGGTCTCCGGCGCGCTGACCACCACCGGTATGCCCATCCTCGCCAACGATCCGCACCTCGGGATCCAGATGCCTTCCATTTGGTATCAAATGGATATGCACTGTATGCCGAAGAGCGATCAATGCCCGTATGAAATGGCCGGGTTCTCGTTCGCAGGCGTGCCGGGTATCGTTATCGGGCACACCGACAAGATCGCCTGGGGCTTTACCAACACCGGCCCGGATGTGATGGACCTGTTCATCGAAAAAGTGAATCCTGATAACCCGAATCAATACGAAGTCAACGGGCAATGGGTGGACTTCCAGACACACACCGAAACCCTCAATGTGGTCGGAGGCAGTCCGGTCACCATCACCGTCCGTTCCACGCAGCACGGTCCCGTGATCTCGGATACCTACGGCCCGCTGAAAGATACGAACACCGATAAAGCCCCGGACTTTGTCCCTTTCAAGGATAATTCAGGGGTCTTCCTGCCCGATCATTATGTGATCGCGCTGGCCTGGACGGCGCTTACACCCTCCACCCCGTTCGAAGCGATCTGGGGTTTCGACAAGGCGCAGAACTGGGACGACTTCCGCAATGCCGCCAGGAATTTCCATGTGCCCGCACAAAACCTGATATATGCAGATACCTCCGGGGACATCGGTTATCAAATGCCGGGCGATGTCCCGATCCGCAAGAGCGGCGACGGGCGTTATCCGGTCCCCGGCTGGACCGGTCAATATGATTGGACGGGTTATATTCCGTTCGACAAACTGCCCTATACCTTCAATCCAAGCGACGGTTATATCGTCACCGCCAACAACCAGGTTGCGCCGAATAGCTATCCGTATTTCATCACCGCCGATTGGAATTACGGCTTCCGCGCCAACCGCATCACCAATCTGATCAAGAATGCGCCCGGCAAGATAGACATCGCCTACATCCAAAAGATGCAGGGCGATGATTACGACTCCAACGCCGAGGTGTTCACGCCGCTGCTGCAGCAAATGAGCGGACAATTCAGCGGCAACGAGGCCTCCGCGCTCAACCTGCTCAAGAATTGGGATTATCAAGCCAAATCCGATTCCGCCCCGGCCGCCATCTTCGAATCGTTCTGGGGCCATTTGCTATCGGACACCTTTGATGACGACCTGCCCAAAAAATACTGGCCCGATGATGGCTCAAACTGGAACGAGGTCATGCGCAACCTCGCCAAGAATCCCAGCGATGCGTTTTGGGATGATAAGACCACCACCAATGTGGTCGAGACGCGCAACGACATCCTCAAGAAGGCGTGGGGCCAGGCGGTCAGTGAAATGACCGGAAAATACGGAAGCGATATGTCGAAGTGGAGTTGGGGACAGATGCACACGGCCACCTTCCAAAACCAGACCCTGGGACAAACCGGGATCAGCTTGATCGATTCACTGTTCAACCGCGGTCCCTTCCCGGTCAGCGGCGGAAGCAACCTCGTCAACGCCACGGCCTGGGCCAATGTCGGCCAGGATTACGCCGTGACCGAGCTGCCTTCCATGCGCATGATCGTGGACTTGAGCAACCTCAGCAATTCACTGACGGTTCACACCACCGGCGAATCGGGTCACGCGTATAACAAGCATTATGATGATATGTCAACAATGTGGGCGGCGATCCAGTATTACCCCATGCTGTGGGATCAAGGAACGGTTATCCAACAGACCGAAGGGCACTTGCAGTTAATGCCCTAAACATTCCCATTCAAAATCCTCAAATCCTAAGGGTCTCGTAGACCCTTAGGATTTTTTATTTAAGGTTTTTAATTTAACCGCCAGCCAGGCGAAGAAGGCAATCCCTGCACAACTGGCGAGAAAATCAAAAATATCTGAACTGCGTACCGGGAAAAAGCGCTGTGAATATTCTTCGAGGCCCACGAACAAGGCGACAATTAAACTTGTGGTTAGGGCCAGCCATTTCTTGTTTGCGAGCGGACGCGCCTCGAAAACACTCAGGTTGATCACAAAACTTAATAATCCAAACAGAACAAAATGTCCCACCTTATCGCCGCCTGGAAAATCATAAACCTTTCCCAAAGCGCCGAGATGCCTTGTATCGGCAAGGATGATCACCAAAACTATAAAGAGACCGAAGAAAATCGCCCAGCGTTTCATAAAATAAGGTCAGATAATGTAACTGTCATTATATTGCCAAAAACCCAATCCCCGTTCACTAACTTGAAAATAGCACATTTTCATGCTTGGTGGCGTAACCATACATGAAGACTATTTCCCTGAGCTTTCCTTCTTCGTGCCTTCGCGCCTTCGTGGTTAAAAACATCCTAGCCCCCGCAACCTCCATCCTCGAATATCGAATATCTTCCTCCACGATCCATGAACCATGATCCATTTACGATTTACCATTCCCCATTCCCCCTTTACACAGCCGCTTTTTCTTCCTTGCGCCGCCCCCGCCAGGCTTCAATCAGGATCGGAATCAACGAGATCAATATGATGGCGATAATGACCATCGAAAAATGATCCTTGATGAAGGGGATATTGCCAAAAAAATAGCCCGCAAACGTAAACAAGGCCACCCAGAGAATACCGCCGAAAACATTGTAAGAGAAGAAATAGGAATAGGGCATGCGGCCAATGCCGGCGACAAAGGGTGCGAAGGTGCGGATGATGGGCACAAAGCGCGCCAGGAAGATGGTCTTGCCGCCGTGCTTTTCGAAGAACGCATGGGTGCGATCCAGATATTCCTTCTTGATCCATTTGACATTGTAGGCGCGCACCCCCAGAAAGTGACCGATCCAATAGTTGNNGAATCACCGGGCAGGAAGGGCGTGACCACAAAGCCGGTCTCCATGAAAATTACAAAGAACAACAAGCCATAGGTCCACATACCGTAATTTCTAATAACCTCGGCCATATATTTATCGAGGTGCAGGAATAGATCAATCAGGGAAGACATAAGTTAGCCTCAAGGTTGAAAATATCGAACGCCGCATTATATCCCATCATTTCCGTTATTATCAGGATGGATCTTTACCAGACTAACCCAGTAGCCTGCAACCAAAAGCACCAAACTGCCGATCAGCTCCATGCCGAGATTGAGCGTGCCAATCGGAAACAAGATCCAATTCCCCAAATATCCAATCCATTGCCCAAGCGCAAACCCGGCCAGCGCCAGGCCAAGATACAAAAGCAAGCGTCCCGGCCCGCCGCCGAGGAAGAGATGAAACAGCGCGCCGACCAGCAGGGCAAGCACAACGCCGAGCGCGAGGGATGGAACGGTGATCAGCATGGCACAACCAAAAGGCTCAAGGATTCAAATGCTTCGCAAAGAAGTCAGCGATGGCGTTATAACACGTGACTTTGTTTATTATCTCACTGAATGATCCCGCCGCCGAGCAAAAGGTCGCCCTGATAAAAGACGGCGGCCTGCCCGGCGGTAATGTCTCTCTGCGGGGCATCGAACTGAACCTTGACCTGTCCATCCGCCAACGGCAGGACCAGAGCATCGGCTTCTTTCGCAGTATAACGGATCTTGACCTCGGCGCGAAACGCCTGGGGAGGCGTTTCGCCCGAAATCCAATTTACCTCGTTCGCCACCAACTCACGCGAGCCAAGTTCGGCCTGTGTGCCAACCACCAGAGTATTATGCTCCGCGTTTTTTGTGATCACATATAAGGGAACGGGAGAAGATATCCCCAGTCCCTTGCGCTGGCCGATGGTGTAATTTGCCAACCCGTTGTGCTCGCCTAGGACTTCCCCACCCTCGTTCACGATCTGCCCCGGCTTGAGCATATCCGGAGCATGGCGCTGCAGGAAATTGCGGTAATCATCGCCCGCCAGAAAACACAGGTCCTGGCTATCGCGGCGGGAGGCGGTCGGCAGCCCAAAGGACTCGGCGATCTTGCGAACCTCCGGCTTGGGGTAATCGCCGACGGGGAACATAGCCCGCTTCAGTTTCTCCTGATTTAAAACATGCAACACATACGATTGATCTTTCGAGCGGTCCACGGCGCGCAGCAGATTCACACTTCCGGATTCCGAGCGCAGCCTGACATAATGCCCGGTGGCCATAAAATCCGCGCCGAGCGCCAGCGCATGGTTAAGCAGGAACTCCCAGCGGATCTGGCGGTTGCAAATCAAACATGGGTTGGGCGTTTCACCGCGCGCATAACCTTCGAGGAAATAATTGACAACGGTATTCCGAAAAACCTCTTTGGCATCCACCACATAGAATGGTATATCCAGCGTTGCGGCTACACGACGCGCCAAAGCCATCGCGTCCGGCGTGCAGCACCGATTGGAATCCTCCCTGCCCGGCTCCGACCAGAGTCTGAGCATCATGCCGATGACTTCATAGCCCTGCCCTTTGAGCAGGGCCGCGGCAACCGAGGAATCGACGCCTCCAGACATGGCAACCACTACTTTGGTCATTTCATTCACCGGTGATGAACGGAGATAAACATAGATAGATGATGGATCATTTTGAATTCCAGGCGTTGTTTGCAATGATGGGTTTAATCTCAAGTTTTGGACGATAAAAATTAACAAGCAAACAAACAGGCAAGCCTATGGCTCGTAAATAATTTAGACACTGGGCAGTATGCATATCATCCAATAATTTAACAGCCTTTAATTCAACCAATACCAGGTCAGCTAAAAGAAAATCGGCAAAGAACTGACCTACAATAATTCCATCATATTTAACTTCAATAGGAAATTGTTGTTTTACGCTCAATCCTGTCCTGGCAATCTCAATTGCAGATGCATTTTCATAAACCTTTTCAAGGAATCCGCCGCCCAAAGTATTACTTACATTAAAAAGACTGCCTATCACTTTTTCAGTGATCTCATTCACTTCCATCGTTCATCATCCCATCAGCGTTCATCTGCGTTTATCAGNNCGCAGGGAGCCAAGTCCCCATTCACGCGCTAAGCCAATGGCGTCCATGACCTCACTGGGTTCGGGATTGCCCGTCTTGCAGGCGGAACCGGATGAGCAGGCAAAGCCCGCGTCGTCCAGCAGCGTCAAAAGCAGATTGCCATCCACGTCCTTGAAGGCAAATGAGGCGTGGTTCGGCAGGCGCGCTTCCATATCCCCCGTAAGTTGGGAATCGGGGATCGTTTCAAGGACGCTTCCAATGATCCGATCACGCAAAGGCTTTACATGCGCGCTGCGTTCCTGGCGTTCCGCCTCCGCGAGCCGCAAGGCTTCCGCAAAGCCGACAATATAAGGAACATTCTGTGTTCCAGCCCGCAGGCTATGTTCCTGCCCCCCTCCGGTTTGGGCCGGGATCAGCGGCGTGCCTTTGCGAACATATAAGGCGCCCACCCCTTTTGGCCCGTAGAACTTATGCCCGCCCAATGAAAGCAAATCCAGTCCCAGCGTTTGAACGTCAACCGGTAAATACGCGGCGGCCTGCACGGCATCGGTGTGGAACAAGACCCCATGCCGGTGACAAATTTCAACGATCGCGCGGATCGGATTAATCGTCCCGATCTCGTTATTGGCATACATCACCGAAACCAGCGCGGTCTTATCATCCAGTGCGCGCTCAACCGTCTGCGGCTGCAGCATGCCGTGCTCGTCCACATCCAGCCATTGGACTTCAAAGCCAAAGTATTCCCCGAGTTGTTCGGCGGTTTTACTAACGGCGTGATGCTCGGCCCTGGATGTAAGGATTCGATTCGCACCGTTCCTTTCACGCGCCGCCAAAGTTGCACCGCGCAGAGCAAGGTTATCCGATTCAGAACCGCAGGAGGTAAAGACGATCTCCGCCGCGCGACAATTCAATACGGAGGCGACCGCCTCGCGCGCGGACTCAATGGCGGCTTCTGCCTGCTGTCCGTAGCGGTGAACCGAGGAAGGATTGCCAAAGGAGGCGGAGAAGTAAGGCAGCATGGCATCGAGAACGCGCGCATCCACCGGCGTGGTTGCGGCGTAATCGAGATAAATCTGATTTAACATGGGGTGATTATAATCCTATTGAATATGTCCCCCGAGTATGCTATATTTGGCGAAATCCAACGCCAAAGGAAGGAGCCAGGAATGTCAAGTATTCGAACTTTTCAATGCCCAAATTGCGGATCGACAGTCACAACGACTGGAGCGGAAAAGGAAGTTCAGTGCGCCTATTGTGGCAGTTCCGTGATTGTGCCGGAAGAATTGCGCGATGCGCCGCAGCCTCAACCGATGCAATATAGTTTTGGGCAACCGGTGCAACCGCCGACCCAGCCCGACCCGGTTTTCCAAAATATGGCGACCGTCGGCAAAGTGGCCGCCGGCACTGCCATCGGCTTCACCGCCATGAGTTTCATCCTCCCCATCGTTCTGACCTGCGTCATCCTGGCAGCGGTGGGCGGGATTCTGTTTTACGTGTTCTCGAACGTCAATTCAACCATCCAGCAAACCACTCAGGCATTCAACACGGCCGCGGCTCCCGCGAATCTTATCCCGACCTCGGCTCCAGCTCCCACTCCCACACTGGTTCCCACACCAGTCATCCCAACACCGGTACCGTTTACAAAGACACTTTTCACAGATGACTTTACAAGCACTTCCACCGGATGGTTTAGGGGAAAAACCCAAGATTACACATTGGAATACAAAAACGGCAAGTACCATATGCTTTTGCAGAAGGATGGACAGATAGTTTGGTCACGTTCCCAATATACAAATGTTAGTGTAGAAGTGGATGTACAGGAAACAGCCGGTCCCAGTGATGGCATGATTGGCATTTCGTGCCGGGCAAATTCAAATATAGGTTGGTACACATTTGAGTTTGATCAAAACGGCGACTATGGAATCTACAAATACGACTCAACCGGTAATAACCCTGAGGCCTTGATCGAAGGAACATTGGATCCCAATACCGTTAATCAAAACGATGTCAACCATATCGAGGGTGTTTGCATGGGCGATACCTTGACTATGCTTTTGAACAATGAAGTTCTAGCACAGGTACAAGACTCAACCTATACGAAAGGCTGGGTAGGAATGACTGTTAGAGTCGGATCTAGCGGTGATGGCGGTGTCGATGTACTATTCAGTAACCTTGTTGTCAAGGGACCCTAAGTCAAAATCAACTCAAGACTTGCCTGAAGGCAAGTCTTTTTGTTTGGCACCCCTGCGGTTATAATCACTAAATCATTCCTTCTGGAGTCATGATGGCAACCACAATCAAATTCGGTACGGACGGCTGGCGCGGGGTGATCGCCGAGGATTACACCTTCGATAATGTTCGCCGCGCGGCACAGGGTTTTGCTTCTTATCTACTGGAGAAAGGCAAGCAGGGGCAATGGGTGATCGTCGGTTACGACAAACGCTTCGACAGCGAATTCTTCGCGGCGTCTTGTGCGGAAGTCCTGGCGGGTAACGGTTTAAAGGTCTGGCTGACCGATGGAGCCACGCCCACACCCGTCATTGCCCATGCCGTGGTGGATAAGAAAGCCTGCGGCGCGGTCAACATCACTGCCTCGCATAATCCCCCCACCGATAACGGATTCAAAGTCCGGGATGAGCACGGCGGCGCAATCGACCCCGAAGGCTTGAAAAAGATCGAAGCGCTCATACCCGAGGATGTCAGTAACGTAAAACGCAAAGCGCAAGTCGATGCAGAAAAAGACGGTTCGATCCTCAAGTTCGATGCCTCGATAGCGTATATCGAGCACATCAAAAAACTGGTTGATTTCCAAAAACTAAAAGACGCCGGTTTCACGGTGATGGTCGATTCCATGTGGGGCAACGGCGGCGGATGGTTCGCCAATTTGCTGGCCGGCGGAAAAACCAAAGTGATCGAAATCCATAACGAACGCAACCCAAGCTTTCCGGAAATGAAGCGTCCTGAGCCGATCCCGCCGAACATCAACGTCGGCCTGAAGGCCACAGTGGATCACAAAGCGGATGTCCTGCTCGTCACCGATGGAGATGCAGACCGGCTGGGTGTCGGCGATGAGAAGGGCGAATTCGTCAACCAGCTGCGCGTGTATGCCCTGCTGGCTTATTATTTGCTCGAAGTGCGCGGCGAGCGCGGCGCCATCGTCAAGACGCTTTCGACCACCACGATGCTGAATAAACTGGGCGCGCTCTACAACGTGCCCGTCTACGAAACCGGCGTGGGCTTCAAATATGTGGCGCCCAAAATGATGGAAACGGACGCCATGATCGGCGGCGAGGAAAGCGGCGGCTACGCCTTTCGCGGCAACGTTCCCGAACGTGACGGCATCCTGGCCGGGTTATATATGCTCGACTTCATGGCGCGCACGGGCAAGAAGCCGACCGAACTGCTCAAGATGCTCTTCGAGAAAGTCGGCGCGCATTACTATGACCGCATCGATACCCCGTTCAGCGGCGACCGGAAAACGCGTGAAGAAACCATTCTGAAAGCCAATCCCAAAACCATCGGCGGCCTGAAAGTCACCGAGTTGGTCACCGTGGATGGTTTTCAATTCAAACTCGAAGATGGCGGCTGGATGCTGATCCGTTTCAGCGGCACAGAACCCATCATGCGCGTATATTGTGAAACAACCCATCAGGATAAGGTGCAGGCCATTTTGCAGGATGGATTGAAGGTTGCAGGATTAAAATAAGACATGATGCTTACCGATACCCACTGCCACCTGGATTTGGAACAATTCAATGCCGATCGCGAGGCGGTGATCCAACGCGCGCTGAAGGCGAATGTGAGGCGCATTCTCATCCCGTCCCTGACCGTGACCTCCAGCGGGGCCGTCGTTAAATTGGCGGATGCAAATCCCATGCTTTATGCAGCGGTGGGCGTGCATCCGAATGAAGCAGAATCGTGGGACGGTCAAACGATTTCAACGTTAAGAGAAATGGCGGCAGGAAGTTTAAAAGTGGCTGCGGTCGGAGAAATCGGCCTGGATTATTACTGGAACAAATCACCGCGCGAGGAACAGATCTCCATCCTAAAAGAGCAGCTCGCCCTGGCGGCCGAATTGGAATTGCCGGTCGTCATCCACTGCCGCGAGAAGAACGACGCGGATCACGGGCCATGCGCCGAGGATTTGATCAAGATTTTGGAGGAGTGGGTCTCCGGTTTACGGCCGAAGAATGAAGCGCTGGCAGGACGACCCGGAGTTCTACATTCATTTTCAGGATCTATTGAAACAGCCAGGCGCGCGGTCGAACTCGGTTTTTATATCGGTGTAACCGGCCCCATCACGTATAAAAACGCGGAGCAGAAACGTCAGGTGATAGGCAGTCTGCCGTTGGAGCGATTGCTCATCGAAACCGACGCG
>PMLN01000159.1:4231-7409 GCA_003158885.1 Anaerolineae bacterium | reverse complement strand
TTCCATCGGTGGAGCCGCCATCCATGATGATGTATTCCAAACGCACATAATCCTGTGAAATCACCGATTGGATGGTGGCTTCCAAATAACGCGCCTGATTGAAAGAGGGCGTAACAATCGAAACAAGGGGAAAGGTCGAGTTCAATTCCATTTCACTTCGGGATAATAAATGTGCGCAACTTCCTCCGTCACACGGCGGATGCGGGTGATCTCATCGGATGTGAGGCGGCGNNGCGGATGCGGACGATCTCATCGGATGTGAGGCGGCGCTTCCAGTTATCCAGATTCGCACGACTATCCAGTTTTACGGCGTGAACTTTTTTCCGTGAAACTTCCCCTGGGTTTTCCGAACTGCTGGAGTTAAGGATGATTTGTTCGACGCGCGAAGTGAAATCCAAACCCAATGATCCGTACAAAGTCCGATAACCGGAAACGGGATCAAGCGAGAGGTCTTCGTGACGGACAACCTGAACGGACGGAATCCGCTGGCGGATGGAATGAACGACCTGGTAGACCATCACCCACAAAAGACCGGCCTGGCCAATGATGTCATCCGCTTTCGCTTCCTGCATGGCGCGGCGATATGGTTCAAGATAATCCTGCATCAACAAAGGTTGATCCAATAAATCGTTGAAATCAAAAGGCCAATTCAGGCGTTTAAGACTGCTGGCAAAACCGGCAGGGTGACGAACCGTAACCACCACCCGGCAGTTGAGCCGTTCCACAAACCACGGCAAAGAAAAGACGGCAAACGGATCCTTAAGAAGCGGGCGCTGATGCAAGGCCTGCCCACGCAGAAACGTGCCAAGGTCGCGTCCCATCCGAAAAAAATCCCTGGATGAACGAAGCGATTTAACCTCATCCAAGAGATGATAATGGAACCCCAGAAGTTCAGCGAAGGCGGAAAAAAATGCAGCCCCATTCTTATCCGAGATATAGGTATACCAATGTTTCACACAAGCGCCGAGAACGCCAGGACGATGCAAAAGGTTCAGGGGTTCGCTGATGTAGGCGGTGTGCGGATCAGCGGATAACATTTTACCCACCCAGGTAGTACCTGTGCGATGCGCACCTGTTACAAGAATAGGAGAAGATTTAACGATCATCTTGACCCATCATGGTGCGCTGATGGAATTGATACCATAATAATTGGCAGCACAAGCATTGATCCACGACTTCGGATCGGGGCCAAGCTCGCCGATGCCTTCGATGCTGATCAGTTGAAAGGTGACGATATCCTGCACGCCTTTGGCTTTCAAGGCAAAGATCTGCATCTGACGGTTATCCCAATGGGTTGACCAGCGGCTATACAAGGTGCGTTTTTGCTGCACAGCGATCCAGGCAGCGCGCAAAGGATACACGGTGGACACTGCCAACATGATCATAGCGAGCGTTGTTGCGGTGGATGACCAGCGCATCTTCCATTGCGCCAAAAGGATCCCAAAGCAAGCGCCTTCGAACATCAAGGCCACGGTCATCAGCAGGCAACCAATAAAGCGAGCCCGCTCCGCGGGAAAAGCCTGCCCATATACACTGGGAGCGAAACCGGCCGCCATCAGCCCAAACGCCAGAACAGGTGTAGCCGCACTGACAATCCATACCATCCGCTTTTTCGAGGGATGCAAAGCAGGCGAAGCCGCAAATAATCCGTAAAACATCAAAAGCGGAATGACAACCGAAACAAAGACCGGTACTGGAAGAGTTGAGAGGGAATCGAAAATGAATTGAACGGTTGTGAGAAGAGTCTTGTAAACCAAACCCATAAGGTCCGGCCTATCCGGATGAAAACGGAATGCGTTGCCGGGAGCTGCCATCAAAACCACTAATGCGAGCAGGCCGCCGCTTAGGGTCCAACTCAAAAGCATCAATGCCGGGCGCCGACGCGGCCCTTTCTCCCACAACCATACGGCGGCGAGAGCCAGAGATGAAGCAACGATCAACACTGCGTCCGGCGGTTCGGAGAAACCTCCTCCGAAGAAGGCAATGACCAGGCAAAGCGGGCCAATCCAAAAGGCGGGAAAACGGCCTTCATTGGTGCGGGCCAACATTAGAAGAAGCGCAGCGAAGGCGGTCAGGTAAACCAATGGAGCAAAATGCGTTGACATGGCGGAACGCCAATAAAAAGTTTGGAAACGATTGGGAGCCTCCAGAACACAGAAGAAAGCCAGCGAAACCGCCAGGAAAAAGTCGAGCAGAAAATTCCAGCGCAACCCCACCATCCGCCGGGCCTCGAACACCAGCCAGGTTAAAGCAGCAACCCAAAGAAGGATCATCACGGCGGGAATAAACTGTACGGTATGCGGGCTAAGAAATTCAAGCAACCCCACAAAGAGCTGGTTGGTGAAGCGGTCTGAAACCGTCTCATAGCGGTGAATGAGGGATTGAAGCAAGCCGCTTCTGACAAGCACCGTTTCGCAGTAATCATCCGCCAAATAACGCGTGAACGTGCCGAGGTAAGAGAATAAACCCAGCGCAGCGGTCATGGAGGCTGCGCCTAATATCAGTGCAATCCGAAAGAAAACGGACTGCGATCTTTTGGAATCGGGGGTAGACATTAAAAAAGTGTTCCTTAGGGGGCGGGCTGACCGCCTAAATCGTAAATCATATAACCATCGCCTTGCGCATAAACCGGAAACACAGATAATGATTTCTTGAGATCAGGCTGGCGATCCAATTCCTGGAAATCCGTTACGACGAAAAAGCGATCCGTGCGAACCACACGCGAGAAGTTTCGGGTGGAATCGAAAGAAGCGCCTCGCAGTTCGTGATAGTCAATATCGCCGGAGTTGGGCCAGATCTCGGCATTCTGCCAGCCCCAATAATTTAACGGTTCGCCATAATCCTGGGTCAAGGCTACCACAAAGGCCTGGTGCTGAAGCTTATCGCCGATCTCGGCCCACATGGNNATCCTCAGCCAGCGTCCCGTGCTTAATTCTGCAAGACGCGATAGGAACCAGTCCGCAAGCGGCGCAATGGAAACGGCCACGATGGGGATAAAGGGCAATTGATAATAATCGTGCGTGGCGATGTGATAATCGAAATACAGGCCGTAGAGGAGATACATGCCCCACACGCCATACAAAAAGAATCTTGCAGCGCGCTGACGGACAAAAAACAGACCCAGCAATCCCAACATAATTGCCAACCCACCGGCTGCCATGGCGGCTTTGGATTCCCA
>PMLN01000159.1:0-4208 GCA_003158885.1 Anaerolineae bacterium | reverse complement strand
CTGTGGTTTGCGAAGAAGATCGCGCAGGGAATATTTTCCAAGCATAAGCCCAAGCGCCCCGCCTACCACAAAAAAGGCGGCAGAGAATTTAATCAATATCGCAAGCCCGCCTAAAAGCCCGGCAAGAACGGTCCAAAGCCAACGCTTCCATCCGCCTTCCGAGGGATGAGCCGTCCAATGATGGAAGGCCCACCAAAAGGCGAGGATGCACATCACCATCATGGGATCGGGTTGGAAAGAACGGCTGGCAATCACCGCGTACGGGAAGAAAAGATAATATGCGACGGCGATCACGGCACCATCCACGGAAATCAGAGCGCGCACAAGCAGGAAGAGAAATATTCCACCCACGATCCAGAACAGCGACGAATAAATGCGGGCGACCCAAAAATGTTCGCCGGTAAAACGATACGTGAAGGCAACAATGTTTTCCAAAATGGAAGGCTCCACATCGGCACGCGTCTTCCATTGCTGGATGGCCATTTGTCTCTGCCAGGCGGGAATGTCCGCCGCGCCTGCGGCGTAATACATGCCGCGCGCTTTGAGCATCGAAAGCAATTGGCGCGTCGGCTGGAAATCCAGCGGCAGGTTCGTCAATTGATATAAGCGAATACCAAAGCCGAGGCCAAATAACAGAAGCAGCGTAAGGATGAGAAGCAGTCGGGAGGAATCAAAAAAGGAGGAATGAGAGGGTTGGTGCATGACAAGCCCCAATTGTAACCCGGGGGGAAAAGATTTGGGTTAAGTCTATCCTGAGAGGCGGCGCTGACGTTGGTTCAAGAACATTTGCCGGAGGCGGCCCAACCCCGCCAGATTTAGGACCGCCGAACCGAGCAGATTCAAGCGTGCCAAGGCCGTGGGTGGATGGATAGTCAAGGCGCGCATCCAGGCCTTGAGCGAATTCCATGATTGCCCGGCATCCAGCAGGTAACGCGCATTGACGCGATAAACAGAAGCACGGGCGCGACGCCGGAGGCGAACCAATATGGGGGCAAGAGCGCCTTGAGCCTCCGCCCAATCCAGAATGCGAAAGGCTTCGCGCCCAAAGCCAGAAGCTTGAGCACGATTCTTTGCCAATGGATGATAACGTGCCGCCGACCACGTTTGGTTGATATGAACCAGCGGGCCCTGCATCGCGATCTTTATCCAGAGTTGGTGATCCAGCATAAAATGGAAGTCAAGGTCAAGCCCGCCCACTTTTTCGAAGGCGGCACGACGCATAAAGACCGCCGGCTGTCCGATGATCTGAAAACAAAGCAAATCGTCGAGAGTTAACGGACGATAACGCAATTGATTGATGGTTTGTCCGGCTTGATCCACTGCGAGCATATTGCCATAGACCAGCATGGCCTGGGGATTCGATTCAAGCGCCGCCACGGCCGATGCGAGCGCACCAGGCAGATAGTAATCATCGGAGTTGAGCCAAGCAACGATTTCACCCCTGGCACGCCGCATGCCTTTGTTGATGGCGTCGGCCTGTCCAGAATCCTTTTCCGAGGCCCAATACGTCAAACGGGAGGAATATTTCCTGATGATGTCCACGCTTCCATCGGTCGAGGCGCCATCCATAACCATATATTCAACATCGGGATAACCCTGCTCGAGGACAGAGCGAATAGCCTGTTCAAGATAGGCGGACTGATTGAAAGAAGGAGTGACAACGGAAACAAGAGTCATAAAATATGATGAGGTAATGCGAGGAAAAAACTTGCTCAGGGCTTATCAGCGACAATCCATCCACAGTTTAGGCAAGTCAAGAGGATTGACGCCATGAACATTTACATGGTCTGTGGACTATTTTGGCTTATGTAGATCATACAACACAAACCCGTCACCCTGTGCGGCGACCGTATACCCCGCCAGGATTTTTTTCAACTCCGGCTGGGCATCCAACTGATTGGAAGCGGTTACGAGAAAATAATCCCGGCCTGCAACCAATTTAGAGAACTTTGCCTGCGCATCAACACTCGTGCCTTTGGCCTCCGTCAAGCCGTTGACATACGGCCACAATACAATTTTTCGCCAGCCATAAAACATCAGCCGATACCCATAATCCTGGGTCAAGCCAATCAGGTTGGCATTGGTGGGAATGGCTTTGGAAACATTTTCCCAATAAGCCGGTTCGCGGGAATAATCCGAGGCCTGTGCGACGAGGTCGGAGCGCGCGATCCAGGCTTGATAGCCGATGACGAAAACGATGATCGCAACGAAGGCGGCCTTTAGCCAGCGCGACTCAGTGGATATACGGACAAGGATTGCTTCGATGATCGGAACCAACCCCAAAGCGACCACCGGTATTAGTTGGATGTGATAATAGCTGTGCGTATACATCTGGAACGGAAGCGTCAAGCCATAGACAAAATATCCAATCCAGATCCCCACCAACATCCAGCGCAAACGCGGCGGAGCGATAAAGATCCCGGCAATACTGAGAAACAGGATCGTCAATCCAAATAACGAACCGACAAACCCGAGCCAGTGAGCATAGAAACTTGTGGTCGTGATCAGCTTAATGAGATCCACCGTCCATGCAAAGAAGTACTCATCCGAACGGCCGGGATGACCGAGGATGTAATATATAAAGGCGGGGATGACCATCAAAGCCGCCATCATCCAGACTTGAAGCGATTTCCAAAAACGAAGCCCAAGCGTGGATAAGACTGCCGCAATCGCCGCGCCGATCACGAGGAAGACGATCACGATCTTGACCAGGACCGCAAGGCCAATGAAGAGACCGGCAAGGATGGCCCACTTCCAGACCCTCACCCCTTCCCCTCTCCCGCTGGGAGAGGGGTTAGCGGTGAGGGCTGCCCAACGATAAAGAAAATATATGCCGATGATGAAGGAGGAGGTCATTAGCGGGTCAGGCTGGAAGGAACGGCTGGCCTGCACAGAAAATGGAAGCACAAGGTAGTACGCCAGAGCAACCAAGGCTGAAAGCGGGGAGGCAATGCGGCGCGCAAGATCAAAGAGCGCCAACCCCGCCAACAGCCAGAATAAGGTTTCGTAAACGCGCGGCACGGCGATATTTTCGCCGCCCGTCCAGGTGTAGGTCCAAGCCGCGAGTGATTCGGTGATCGGCGGCTCATACTGTCCCACCGCGTTATAGAAGGCTTTGGAAAGTGCAAGCTTTTGCGGATCAGGATTGGGAAGGAGTTGATAATAAATGGAACGCGCAACAATGAGATTGCGCAACTGCCGCACGGGGTGAAAGTCGAGAGGCGGGACAGTCAGGTTGATCAAGCGCAAGCCTGCACCCAGCAAAAGCAAAAGGATGAGCAGGATGCGCCAGTTGAAGAGTTTAGATGGAAGCGAGGAAGACATTGAGTAATCCATGAAAATGATGGGTAAAGCGCAAATCGCAATTTTAGAAGAGAGAATTGTAGTCCACTTTGGGGAAGACGGTCAGCTTGCCGCCGACGGTGGCATCGAGAACTTCACGCCCGGCTTTGCGATAGGCGTCGCGGGCATTTCGATACCCGACTTCGGAGGTGTCCAAGTCGGGCAATTGCCAGCGAAAGCCTTTACCGAAATAATTGGCGGAGAAATGATTNNGGTCGTCGCCATTCGATACGACCGTTTTATTGGCTTCACCTTTATTAGCAAAATTATGATCCACACCAATCAAAATGACCTGTTGAAAGCCCATATAAAAGGCAAGCTGAAGGGCAAGATTCGTGACCGTCGCGCCTTCCCAAACACGATGCGTCACGTCATTCCCAGCAAACCTGGGGCCGGTGTAGGTGGTGTAGACAAACATCGTGGCATCGGGAAACTTCTCGAAGTGACGATGCGAATGCCAGGCAATAAATTTTGGAATGGGGAGGGCGGCGATCTCATCTGCGCACTGTTCAATTACCAGATCATTGATCGAAGCAAAATAGGTTGTAGAGAAGCCAAGCTCGGGAAACATTAAATAAATCCGGTTCAGCCCAAACGTGAATTCGTTCTTCAGTTTGGTTAGATCCGTTTGCCTGAGACTCGGCCCATTGCCAATGATGAAGGCGCGTTCGCCTTTATGAATGTCTTTGAATGTCCGCAGTCTATCCATGCTCGCGCGCCGCCAGGGGTGAAGATAAGCAGAGGGAAGTTGAGGAAGACGACGGATGGCATCATAGGTATTTTTGATGTCCTGGAGTATGGACGATGGGATGAGAGTTTCAATAGTTTGTTTCATGCTTTACCACAGATACGTCCTGGTTTCAAAC
>PMLN01000176.1 GCA_003158885.1 Anaerolineae bacterium | reverse complement strand
GTTTTCACAGTCACCGATGCCGCTGGGATATCCGCCGCTGATTTTCGATTTGATCTTGATCTGCCGGTTGCGCCCGCCTTGACGTTCGAGCCAAAGCAAACGATCTCTCCTCTGATTTTGGAAGTCCTGCTCGACAGAGTCGTGATCACGCCTGCCTACACTCAGGTTTATCTGTGCTATCAAAAGCCGGATAATGCCGATTGGATGGTGGGCAGTGACGCGACTTTAAAGATTGGGAACCAAGAGGCCGCGATAAATTCTTACAGCCTTTTGTATGACTCGACCATGAGCGCGGGGAATAAAGGCGGCGAACAGGGTTGGACTCCGCCCGTTCAGGATGGACGCTGCGTCAAGCTTGGGTTTCCGATTGGCGATGCGCATCCCCAATCGCTGACATTGACCGTTCCCACCCTCGAACAATCCCTGCCTGAAGTCATTCCTGCCGATAGACTCGAATTTGCGTATGAAGAGCTTAAATCTCAAGGCATCGAAATGGAATGGCATGTTGTGGATCACGGCGCTTATCCCGAATACAAAAAACTTCCCGCGGGTATGGGCGAGGAGCAAGCCTATCGCAAATTCATTGAGGCGCTTGGCTATGTCTATAACGGCGGATGGAAATTTGATATCCAATTGAACCCGCCAAAGGATTCCATACCTGTATTCTCGACCTCGATTTATGGCGCGCCGGCCCCGATCCCTCTTTCAGAAGCTGCGCCGGACGCAGTGTTTGCAGTGCCGGGGCGAATCCAGTCTTTCGATATCAGCCCGGATATGAAGACCATCGCTTTGGGGACCTCCAATGGCGTGATGTTGTATGACTTCAATGATCACAAGCTGGTCGGCACGTTGAATGAACCGGAAAATGTGTTCCGTGTAGCCTGGTCGCCGGATGGAAAGATGCTGGCCGTCGGCGCTGTGGATTCCCAATACGGGGAAGGCGGGAAATTGGATCTGAAAGTTTGGGACCTGGCCGCACAGAAGGTGATATTTGCCCCGCAAGTCAGCCAGGAGACCTCGGTTCTTCAATATGGTGCGCTGGCCTGGTCGCCGGATGGCAAATTGTTAGCCACCTCTGCGTTTGAACGCGGTGTCGTTGTTTTCGATTTGCAAACGGGAAACATTGTCTCACACCAGGCAGGTTTTCTGGTTGATCCATATAGTATTTCCTGGTCACCCGACGGTTCGCGGCTGGTTGCCGCGGGCGACCTGGGATATGGTTTCCGCCGCTGGCGAATAGACATCAATGAGGCGGTCCGCCTTTATGACCCGCACATGGACGCCGCTTCGCAATTGGCCTGGTCTCCGGATGGCAAAAGGATTGCTTCGATCCACGATAACGGCGGGGTATGTTTTTGGACGGTGTCTACCAATCAGTGTGAAGGGTTTATTCGAGCCAATACAAATGGCCGCTCCAGTTTGACATGGGCATCGGATGGAAGTCAACTCATTACCGGCGGAGACGCCCTTCGCGTTTGGGATACACAGACCGGCAAAATGATAAAGGCATTTGGCTGGGAAAGTAATTCCGCCTACACCCAGCTTGAATGGCCATTGCCGGATAAACCCCTCGTATCTTTGCAAACCAGGTATGGAGATCAGGTAGAACAAACCCTTCTTCGCTTCTGGAATGTTTCCACCGGGTCGCTCATCGTGGAATTTCAAGGCCTGAAATACTGAGGCCAATAAAACACCTTTTACTCCGTCGTTATCCTGCTGAAGGTTCTTTCCTCTGACAGCCTTTGCGTGCACACACCCAACCTTTTGCATTGTGATTGGATAGATATAGTGGAGAAAGATGGACGAAAAACAAGCCATCCAACAACTCAAAAACGGTGACATGCGCGGCTTGGAATTTCTTGTGGAATGTCATCAAGTGAAAGCTGTGCGTACCGCCTATCTAATCACGCGTGACATTAGCCTGGCGGAGGATATTGTGCAGGATGCCTTCATCGGGGTCTATCGTGCCATTCGCGGATTTGATTCAATGCGTCCCTTCGAGCCGTGGTTCATGCGAAGCGTGGTCAATGCATCGGTGAAGGTGATGCAAAGATCGGCGCGGCAGGTTCAAGTGGGGGATGAATCGGATGAATCTATTTTAGCGGAACTGGCGACGAGAGCCGAATCGGTTGAATCGCAAGTCGAGTCTATCGAAATCCAAAATCAAATCTGGGATGCGATGCAGAAGTTGTCGCCGCGCCAGCGAGCGGTGATCGTTCAAAGATATTTCCTTGAGATGAGTGAAAAGGAAATGGCGGAGGAGGCAGACTCTGCGGTTGGAACGGTGAAATGGATGCTCAATGCAGCGCGTAAGAGGTTGCGCGGCCTGCTCGGTGATGAACACCGAAGGAGCGATGAATGAGAGACAATCGTATGAAAGATGCGCTTGAAAACATCGCTCGCCGCCGCGTTCCAGAAAACACGAACTTATGGCCGAATATTTCGGCTCAACTTGGCGAAAGGAAATCCATCATGCAAACGATCCGTACGCGGCCACTGTTGATGGTTATCATCATTATATTGGCGCTGTTACTCCTGACAGGCGTTGTCTATGCGGTGGGGACGGCAACAGGTTATATTCCTGGTGTGGGATTTGTGAATCCAAGTGCGCCGATTCGTGTGCTGGCCAAGCCCGTTAGTCAAACACAGGCGGGTATCACCGTGACTATTGAGCAAGTCATCGTTGATTCAGAACGCACGGTCGTCATTTATAAGACCGAGGGTCTCACCATCCAAGCCGCCAATTCAAAAGGCGAAGGCGGCGGGAATCCTTTTGGTTCTGTTCAATTATTACGCTTACCCGATGGCAGCGCTTTGCAAGAGACTCCCGAAACAGGTTATGGCGGCACTGCCGAACCGTTAATCAACAACATACACACAGAAGGCGGTTGGCCGAACTATGTGGCGCGGTTGGTTTATCCACCTGTCTCTTCGGATGTGAACGAACTGACACTGCTCATCCCTGTTTTGCAAAATATGCCGGTGGGCGCGGCGGCTGAAAACTGGTCGCTGACTTTCCATCTCAAGCCTGCTCCAGCGGATATGACTTTTGAGCCGGTGATCATGTTAACGCCGCCTTCAACTCCTTTATCAACGAATAAGCCAGTGGCAGGAGCAACGGGAGAGCCGGCGCTCTCCGACAGCGCAACGCTTAATGGCTTTACCTTCAAGCTGGATAACGTAGTTGAGCTTCAGGATGGCTTTGTCTTTACTGGAAATTTATCCTGGGATAATTCAGTATTCCCAACCGGCAAGGGTTATGGCCCAAATGCAGTTATCCCGACATTGACCGATGCCAGCGGCCAGGTAATTCCAATGGAAGAAGTTCAGATTGACCCGCATAAGCCATTCTCATTCTATGAAAATAATATGCCTTGGTCATACCGCACAGATCGCAAAGCTTTCTCAGGACCACTGGTGCTGAGCATTCCCTCGATCACTACTATAATGACTGCGCCAGATATTAACCTCGAAATCAACATTGGCCCGAACACGCAAATTGGACAGGGTTGGGAGATCAATCGCGATTTTGTAGTCGCCGGACATACGATCCACCTATTATCTGTCAGCCTGACAAACCCTCCTGATACTTGCTCGAAGTCCGGGCTTGAATTCAAATTCAAAGGTGATGTGGCAGGTATTGGTGCGATGATGACCGATGTTAATCCAGAACCCACTGTTGATCAGGTTTGTGGCGGCGGAGGTGGAGGCGGCGGTCCCCTGGGTCCCGTAGACCCAACAGTTTTTTATGGTACCGTCGGATACAGGAATATTCCCACCGGATTGCATCATTATTCCATCAGCATCTTGGTTCCTTATGTTGTGAATGGGCCATGGCAGGTGACTTGGACTCCGCCATTGACTTCCGAGCCGACGCCGACACCAGCGGCTGGGGCGTGTCTCACACTCGATAAATGGAATCAACTTTCAACGCGGAATAGTACGCTACCATCTGGACTAAGAGGCAAAATCCTCACAACTGTCGATGAAGGTGGCCTGCAACCAGCGATTTACATAAGTACAATTGACGGCTCAGGTTCAACACGAATGGGAACTTCCACATGGCCTTCTTTCTCCACAGATGGCAAGCGTCTGGCATATAGCGGGACGGATGGAATTCATATCCATAATCTCTCAAGTGGGGAAAATCAGGCTATCGGCTCGGACGGTTATAACATCATTTGGTCGCCTGACAACACGCAGTTGATGTATACAAACACGTTCAATCTTTTTGTTGTCAATATAGATGGTTCTGGACGGCGAAAGATTGATACCGGCTCGGCGCAGGTAATTTCTCCGGCAGGATGGGCTGATAACCAGACCATCGTTTACGCTGTGATGGGCGGGGATGGATTTACGTTCACATCCTATAACCTGCAAAGCGGTGAAACAAAAAAACTCTTCACGATTCAAAACAAAGCTGGTTTCGGTGCGATCTCACCTGATGGACAATGGATCGTTTTCGCTGATAGGATATTTGGCGCGACCAATTGGGGTATCTTCATCTCGCGCCTGGACGGCTCACAGCGCAAGTTGGTCGCCGACCCGGAAATTCCAACTGCTTTTTCATCGGTTTGGGGGCCGGATGGTCAATGGTTGATCTTGAATACACAGGATATGAAGGGGAAGCAGGTTTCCATCCTCGTCAATCCGTTCACTTGTCAAGCCATACACTTGAATACCAAAGGATTCGTCGAAGGGTGGAGTCCGTAATAACGTCAAAAAGTGGGGCATGTTACACTCTGCATTGTGCGAGAGGAGAAAGCATGGATCAGGCCATAAAGAAAACCCTTCTTGCCGCCATCATTATGGCTGTGCTGATAGCATTTTATTTTGTCTATATTGTGGACGCTCAGCAGGCAACCCTCACCTCGGTATCTACACCGTCCCCGGTGCAGTCACAACCGCAATTTACCCCGAACGATGTAATTAACGCGGTGAATAATTTGCGTCTCTCCCACGGTCTCGCGCGGCTTGCGGCACACCCGGTTCTTATGGAGATCGCACAGGCCGAGGCGAACGGCATTGCAATGGGCGATGAAGGCCACTGGCGTCCGCTCAACCTGACGCTTGGACAATGGATGCTGTCACTGGGCTATCCACTTTCGGGAGATTTATCACTGGATGGTTATCGCTCTGAGAACTGGCTTAGCGAGCCCATTTCATCCAACGCAAACGATGTGGTACAAGCTTGGTTGGGGGATGCAGAGCATACCAATACGATGCTTTCTCAATACCGCAGCGACATCGGCGCGGCGGTTGCCGTGGATGGGGATGGAAATATAGTCTGTGTCATTGAGACGGCTCTGCAAACTGCCAGCGGAAAAATGCAATATGATGCCTATCCCATCTTGACGGGCATCCCGCAAACACAAACTGCCTATTCCGAGATGGCAACATTAGCCGCCAAAAATGGATTGCTTCCCCAGTATTCCATGCCCGTCAAGGTAAGCACTGCCCAGCCGAATGGAGATGTAGTTCACGTGGTGCAATACGGGCAAACGTTGTGGAGCATTGCGATCACGTATCACACCACGATCAAGCAAATCNNTCACACCACGATCAAGCAGATCCAGTCCTTGAATCATCTATCCAGCATCGCAATCATTGACGGGCAAAAATTATTGGTGGTCAAAGGCGCAACACAGCCAGTTCCAACATCCAATTTGACCGAAATGCCCAGTACTCCAAAGGTTTCTGCCACGCCTTCGATGCCATTTCAAACTCCCATGCATCAGCGTCCGACCCCTACTCCCACGAAGGAATATTCCGCACAGGACAAGAAAGTGAATATCCTCAGTTTCGGCGCCATTGTAATCGCCGCCTTGTTTTTAGGCGGGATGTTTATAGTGATGGCGAGGAAAAAGCCTTCATCATAATACTGGGAATTGGATGGGCAGTACATTGAATCAAACGGCGGAGAACCTCATGGCTCTCCGCCGTTTACTTTCGTCAATGGTATTTTCTAAAGCTCAGCCGATCTCTTTGCAATTCTATCTTTCGCCCTCGCAATGAACTCACCGAGTGCGATATTGTTTTGCTGCGAGCCGTCGCGTGCGCGCAAGGAGACCTGACCCGCTTTCATTTCATTATCGCCGACAACCAGCATATAAGGCACTTTCATCAACTGCGCCGAGCGGATCTTGGCGTTCATGCGTTGGGCGCTGATATCGGCGCTGGCCCGGATACTCTGATCGCGCAACTGTTGGACGATTTGATTGGCGTATTCGTTCTGGCCGTCCGTGATCGGGATGACGCGTACATGTTCCGGCGAAAGCCAAACCGGGAAGCTGCCGGCGTAATGCTCGATCAAAAATCCGATCATGCGCTCATGCGTGGAAAGCGGTGCGCGGTGGATGCAGAGCGGAACTTCATCCACACCTTCTTTGTTCGTGAATTTCAAATCAAAGCGTGCCGGCACGGCAAAGTCCACCTGGTTCGTGGCCAGTGAAAATTCCTTGCCAATGACGCT
>PMLN01000005.1 GCA_003158885.1 Anaerolineae bacterium | reverse complement strand
CAAAATGCTGAGCCAAATCTCCACTTGGCGAATTTTGCCCAATCTTATCACTTCCAACTTATTTATGCCCAGGTGTACTAGCAAGTTGAGCGAGAGCAGGATCGAGGCTAAATGCTGCTCTCCATGCCCGAAGTCATGCTCAATATGATAGCCTTTGGTCTTGAGTACATTATTGTTCTCGTTTTCGATCTTCCAGCGTGTGCGCCCATCTCGCACGATCGCTTCGACCGTTGTTCCCGTGACTTCAAAATCAGTGGTGAAAGCGTTTTTGTAGAGTTGCTCGCCCGTATCTTCGCGGGTGGTGGTCAATTCGCACCAGTTGACTACCAGCACAGGCTGTTCTGCGTATAAAGCCAGTTTGTTGGCATACCGATAGGTATGGATCTCTGCATAGCGTCCATTCCATTTCCGCACTACTTTGCTCGCTAAAACCCCCTGGGCGGCCAGAAATTCCACCGTTTCATACAAGTTGGCGTGGGAATCGGGCTTACAAACCAGGATAAAGTGCAAATGTTTGTCTTTCACTGCTTGACAAAACGGCTGACGACTATACAGATCGTCTCCCAAGAGCGTAACGCCCCGTTTCGCATAATACCCCCCATTCTTCTGCAACCATCGTTTCCCCGCCTGGATCTCACAATCTTGTTTTTCCTGCCCATCCTGTGGAACAATAAACTCCGGTTCCAGACGGTGCATGCACCATCTCTACATCACATGCTCATTCCCCGACTGGACGATCACAGGCGTCAGCACACTGTGAAAATAACTGGTCGCTCCGTTCTGGAGTATGCGATGGCTGCAATTCTCACCATGGATCTTCTTCGATGAAAAATATTCTGTCCCATCCAGCGCAACCAATAACTGATCGGAATACGAACGAAAACTTTTCATACCCCCGCCTGTTCTATGGCCTGAAATGTTTGCCGATAGAAACGGCCCAGATGCGTTGGATCGATCGGGTCAAGCAGGTTCCGGATTTGGTTGTCGCTCGGGAATCTCCCACAGTCCAAACAACTTCTCGATGTTGCTGCTACGCCCCTTCTGCTGCTTCAGCTCTTGTTGACGCGCCAGAAAGGATGGACATTGGGTAAAAAATACAGAGAATGCACCCATACCCGCATCTGCCAACTCATATTGACCGTTTTTCCCGGTGCGATGTTCTGGAAATTGTTCAAATACCCTTTCCAAATCTTTGATCAGGTGGATTAGCTTCAATTCTTCATACATAGTGTGGACAGATTAACATACTCACACTACTTTGCATAGGGCTTCCTCTACCTTATCGGACAGAATCCCTTATCGGATAAACCTTGCCCTATTCATATTGAGAATTGCTGGCCCAACGCTCGCAACGCCACCGTTGTAAACAGGCCCGGGAACAGACTGCGTTACGCACCAAGAATATGCACTATTTCTGTGACATTCAGGAAGCGGAGAAGTTCGGCGAACTGCTGTGGGCGACCGGCTGTGCTCACCGCTCCGATTTAGCCACCGAGTTGGTGTTTGTCTGCGACGGAGCCGTATGAATCTGGAACTTGGTCGAACACTACTATTTGGCTATTTGACAACCTTTGCGTGCACACGTGTGGTTTAATATCCCCATGACTTTAAAATCATCTGTTCGTTCTGCGCTCTATGGCACCGAAAAACTGGTTCAGCGTGCTCGCTTCGCTGCCATGCCTGTACCGCAAGGCGGTTGGCCGGTTCTTCTGAGCATTTCGTTTCCCAAGAGCGGCACGCATCTGCTCGACCAAATCCTGCTTGGCTTCTCGAAGGTCGCACCGTTTTCTCTTCGACTGCACTCCTTTTATGCCGAATACGAAGGCGAAAGCGGACTCAAGCACACGCCCGAACAAGCGGTAGCATGGCTGGATTCGCTTCGCCCGCGTGATATGGCCTCAGCGCATCTTTTTGCCCACCCTGCCGCAGTGGATCGTTTGATCACTCCGCGTTTCATCCCCTACTTTATCTTCCGTGATCCGCGTGATGTGGTCGTCTCGCACGTTTTCTACGTAACCGACATGGAAGAGCATCACGTTCACCACGCTTACTACGCATCCCTTCCCGACTTCGACTCGCGGCTCAAGGTCAGCATTTTAGGCAGGCCCGATTTGAATACTTGCCCTGAGCCTGATCGAAGGGTTGAATTTCCGAATATCGCAGATCGTTTTTCCCCCTACCTCGACTGGCTCGCTTATTCTGAAGTGCTCAAGATCCATTTCGAAGATTTGGTCAATGACCGCACCACAACCTTGAATCGTATCGCGGATCATTTCCTGGCTCGCGTTCCGTTGACAATTCCCCGCCCAAAGATTCTCGATTCGCTCGAATCCTCCATCAACCCCGGCAAATCTCCTACCTTTCGTTCAGGCAAAACCGGTGAATGGAAAAAGCTTTTCACCTCCGAACACAAAAAGATTTTCAAAGATGTGGCCGGCGATTTGTTGATACGGTTGGGATACGAGAAGGATGGTAAATGGTAAATAGGTTCTTGTTTACCATTTCCTATTCACCATTTCCTATTCACTTTATATGATGAACTGCTCCCTTGTCATCCGTGCCTATAACGAATCCATTCACCTCCCTCGTCTGCTGGAGGGGATTTCCCATCAAACGATCAAAGATGTGGAAATCATCTTGGTCGATTCCGGCTCCATGGATTCGACCGTATCCATCGCTGAATCGTTTGGGGCTCGGGTTGTGAGAATCCCGCCAGACGAGTTTACGTTTGGACGGTCGCTCAATTTCGGGGTTCGCGCTGCTAGGCGGGAGTTCATCGTCATTGCCAGCGCACACATCTATCCGGTTTATCCGGATTGGCTGGAAACCCTCCTGCGCCCGTTTGAAGATGAACGGGTTGCATTGACCTATGGTAAACAGCGCGGGCCTGGGCCTGCAAAGTTTTCAGAGCAGCAGATTTTTCATCAATGGTACCCCGATCTGAGCAGGTCGGATCAGGAGACCGCCTTTTGCAACAATGCTAATGCCGCCATCCGCAAAAGTTTGTGGGAGAAAAATCCGTACGATGAAACGCTGACCGGGCTGGAGGATCTGGCGTGGGCCAAGCGCACCAAGGAGCAGGGCTATGCGATTGCCTGCGTGGCCGAGGCGGAAGTGGTGCATGTGCATCAGGAAACGCCGCGCGGCGTGTTTAATCGTTATCGCCGCGAAGCCATGGCCTTCAAACGCATCCATCCTGAAGCCCATTTCAATTTATATGATTTTGTGCGCCTGACAGCCACAAATATTTTGAGCGACCTGTATCATGCCGCGCGTGAACGCGTTCTATGGAAAAACATCGCCTCGATCTTTTGGTTCCGCTTCATGCAGTTTCATGGGACGCGCATCGGCTACCGCGAGTCCGGATTGCTGACGCCGCAACTGCGCGAGACGTTTTATTATGCCCGCGAACGAAAGCCAAAAGAATCTGCGAAGAGAGATATTGAGCCGATTCGGTATAATGAGAAATGAGAAAGGACAAACATCCAATGCCCAAACTTGTCCCAATGACCCAAGCCGAATATGAAGCTTTCCTGGTGCGTCTCATTCCCGAATACGCGGCGGACAACGTTAAGGCCGGATATTGGGATGAGTCCGAGGCGCTGGAGAAATCGCGCAAACAGACCGAATCACTTTTGCCGCAGGGCTTGCAGACCAAGGATCATTATTTTAACACTTTATATGATGGCGACGAAGCAGTTGGTTTAATCTGGCTGCGTGCCGAAATGGATCGTCCCAGAACAAGCGGCTTCATCTTTGACGTACAAATCGAAGAAAAGTTTCGCGGCAAAGGATATGGCAAACAAGTGATGTTATTGATCGAAGAAAAGGCGCGCGAACTGGGATTGAAATCCATCGGATTGCATGTCTTTGCATCCAACCGCGTAGCGCGGAATTTGTATGAAAGCATTCGATATGAAGTGTCGAGTTTGAATATGATTAAGAAGTTGTGAACAAAAGGATGCCGAGTCGGGCCAGCTTGCGCCGCAGTTGCGCGAAACGTTTTATTGTGCCCGTGAACGAAAACCAAAAGATTCCGCCAAGCGCGATGTCGAGCCGATAAGATATAATGGGGAAGAGAATAGGTAATTGGGAATAGGTGAGTAGGAGACATGATACCGAACGACAATATTCAAGGTTTGGAGACGTTGGAAGCTTGGAAAAAGGCAAACGAGTTTGCCCTTGTCATTTATCGGGAAGTTTTGCCTAAGTTGCCAGTCGAGGAGAAATGGAATCTTGATCAGCAAATCCGCCGCGCTGCACAAAGCGTTCCGGCAAATATCGCCGAAGGTCATGGGAGGTTTTATTATCAAGACGAAGTGCGTTTTTGTTATATTGCTCGTGGTTCGTTGACGGAAAGAAATCTATAGTCATTTTGTATTAATGCGCGATTTGCAGTATATTCAGGACGATTTGTTTGATCGTTTGAACATGCAGCTCGAGGAGCTGGTCAGAATTATTAATGGTTATATTGCTTATTTGGAGCGCGCCAAGCATGGTGAAAATGAACCTGGTGCGAATTGCTCTGTTCGGGAATCTGCCGCTGGTGGCTATTTCGTCGAAGACAATACAAATCTAAGTTTCCCTGAAGATTCCTAACTACTCTCATCACCATTTCCCATTTCCTATTCCCTCCCTTCGATTTCGCTATCTTCATCATTTTAGAAATTCAGGAGAAAAAATGAAAACCAAAACTATCGTTCTTGTCCACGGTATGTTGACGAATCCACTTTGCTGGGAAAAATGGATTCCATATTATCAAGCCAAAGGATATAAAGTCCTCGCGCCCGCCTGGCCCGGACGCGACAAGTCTGTTGAAGAACTTCGCAAGAATCACCCCGATCCTGAATTGCCAAAATTGAAGTTGGACAATGTCGTTGAGCATATCGCCAATTTCATTCAAGGCCTGGATGAAAAGCCCGCCATCATTGGTCACTCGATGGGCGGTTTGGTTGTGCAATTACTTCTTCAACGTGACGTGGCTGTCGCAGGTGTGGCGATTGACCCCGCGCCGCCCGCCGGTGTGTTCACGACCTCATTCTCGTTTTTGAAGGCCAACTTTCCGGCGATCAACCCATTTCTGCTCCATCAGCCTGTGATGATGTCTTTTGAGCAGTTTCAATATGCCTTTGTCAACACTCTGCCCTTGGAAGAACAACGCGCCGCCTATGACCGCTACGTTGTCCCCGAGTCGCGCGGCGTTCCAGCCTCAGCGCTCGGCGCGGCCGGCAAAGTGGATTTCAACAAGCCGCATCGTCCACTCTTGATCACCGCCGGTGAAAAGGATCATATCGTTCCCGCCGTGCTGAACAGGTCGAATTATAAAAAATATAAAGGGCCATCCATCACGGAATTCAAAGAATTCGCAGGCCGTGATCACTTTGTCATTGGGGAACGCGGCTGGGAGGAAGTAGCTGATTATTGTCTGGCGTGGTTCGAAAAAGTCGCTTAATGACCGGAGTACATGCCGCCCCGAAGGTTTGAGCAGAAGCAGGATTCGAATAGCAATCACCTTCGGGGCGTTCTGCTTTAGGTATTTTTTTGGCTTTGGGAACTTCGTATAAAGGAGTTCCCAAACCTTTATCTCCTTGAGCGGAGGCGCAGCCGAAGTCGAAGGGCTAATTCCTGCAAGATGGCACACATTACGCCAGGAAAAGAAAAAACCTTTGCGCTTGGCAGTTCATTCTCCACTTTTTTAGAAAGCCTACATCCTTCAATGGAAAGCCCCCCAAATCTTTAAACTTTATAACCTTCAAACCTTATAACTTTCTCGCCCTTGTTCGATATTATTTTTACCAATGTATACTGAGCTATAACTCGTAGCTCAAAACCAGCACATTTGTTTTATAATA
>PMLN01000412.1 GCA_003158885.1 Anaerolineae bacterium | reverse complement strand
ACCATGTTGCAGGATTTCTCGGCATTTTGCCACCAAATCAAACAAGCCTTGAACAACCCTACGCCCCAAGCCCAGCAGGAAGCGATTCGGTTGTTAATTGACCACGTGGTTGTCGGAGAAAATGAGATCGTGATCAAGCACATCGTCCCGACTGACGATGATTGTCGTTTGAAACCAGGACGTAGATAAACGCGGATGAACGTTGATGGGGTTCGATTAACACCGAAAAACCTATTTTTCAAGAACGAAAGCGCTCAAAAATTGTTGTGCATCGTTTTGCATCTCTGTTTACACTTGCACACCTGCCCCATGAACTACGTGGGGTGCGCGCACACTTGCCCCGGGCGGGAGTGCAGGTGTCTCTGGTGAATCCGAATTTCCAAACACTCTCTGATGATATCCTTCACATCTTCCGCCAGAATCTTCGTATAATGTCAGGCAGTAATTGCAGCAACCATTCACGCAGTCCCAGGAGCAAACATGAAATTCGGAATTCACAATCCCTCGTGGATATTCGGTTCGGACCAATACGAAATCTTCGAGGAAGTCAAACGCAAGGCGCAATGGGCGGAGACACACGGCTTCACCTGGTTTTCACTGATGGATCATCTTATTCAAATCGCCGGGGTGGGCCAGGCGGATGAACCGTTCATGGAAGGCTGGTCCACGCTGGCCGCCCTGGCAGCGGTCACCAGCAGGACACGTCTGTCGCTGTTGGTCACCTCGGTGGGATACCGCAACCCGGCGCACCTGGCAAAGATCGCGGCGGGTGTGGATATCATCAGCCGCGGGCGACTCACGCTGGGCATCGGCGCAGGCTGGAACGTTCAGGAATACAACCAATACGGCTGGGTCTTTCCCGAAAAACCCGCCGTGCGCATCCAGCAGATGGAGGAAGCGATCCAGCTCATCCTGAAGATGTGGAGCGAGCCGCGCGCCACCTTCGACGGGAAATATTTTCACATCCAGGAGGCGATGCTGGAGCCGAAGCCGCTGCAAAAGCCGCACCCGCCCATCCTGATCGGTGGAGGCGGAGAACAGTTAACCCTGAGGGCGGTGGCGCGTTGGGGCGATGCCTGCAATGTATTTGGCGATCCGGAAATGGTAAAGAATAAGTATGCCATTCTGAAAAAGCATTGCGAGCAGGCGGGACGCGACTACAACACGATCCAGCGCACGAACCTGACCACACTCATGCTGGCGAAAAACGAATCCGAACTCCAGGCGAAGAAAAAGCTTCTGAACTTGCCCGAACCCTTCCGCGGTTATGCCCTGACCGTTTCACAGGCGGTTGATCTGGTCGGCAAATACCAGGAGGCCGGCACACAATTGCTCATCTTGAGCAGTTATAAGAATGAATTTGAGACCCTCGAATTGCTCGCCTCGGATGTCATGCCGCAGTTTGCGGATTGAGGCTTTCTTGTAAACAAAATATTTAACCATGAGGGAAAAAATCAAAGACAATTTGACCTCACTTGCACCGGGTGCAAGTGAGGTGTTTTTCATGCCAAAAAGGGAAAGCCCAAATCGAAGTTGGATCAAAAGCGGTCGGGTATAATGCGGCGCATGATTAACGCATTGATCTTCGACTTCGACGGTTTGATCCTGGACACCGAAACAGCCGAAATCCGCACGTGGCAAAAAATGTATGCAGAATACGGCCATCCTTTTCCACAGGATGAGTTCATCCAAACCGTCGGTGGATTCGGCCTATCAAATTTCGACGCGGCGCGATACCTGCACGAAGTGACGGACGGCGCACTTAACGAGGAAGTGGTCCGCCAGCGTTTCAAAAACGAAAGCGGGGAGGAAATCCGCCGCAGTCCGATTTTGCCCGGTGTGGAGGACATCCTGGCAGAAGCCAAACGCCGGCACATGAAACTAGCCGTGGCTTCGAGTTCCAAACATGCCTGGGTGGATACACATCTCACCCGCCTGGGCCTATTCCCGCAATTCGATATCGTCATTTGCTCCGAGGATGTGCCGGCCGGCCGCACCAAGCCGCATCCGGATTTGTTTCTGAAAGCCTTGGAAGAACTCAAAGCGAAGGTCGGTGAAGCGCTGATCTTCGAAGATTCGCCCCACGGCGTCGCAGCAGCTAACGCGGCGGGGATCGCGGTCGTGGTTGCACCGAATCCGACCACCATCCGTATGCCGTTCAACGGAGAATATCTTAAATTGAAATCGCTTGCGGATTTATCACTAGAAGAGATGATGGCCCACTTTGATGGGATCAGGATTTGATACGCTGAATAAGTGAGATTCTTCGCTTCCGCCCTTTGCCCAAAATAACATGAAAGTTATTGGCGTTATTTCAGCCAGCGGCCCACGGTGAAACTGATATAGCAGACGAGGGTGCTCAGGAGCGCACCCCAAGCCATGTCAATCAAAGTCACAAAAACCGGCCAGTCCTTGATGGTGGCCAGGTTGATCAAATCATAGGTCGCATAGGTCACCAGTCCAAAGAAGGCGGCCAGCACCAGGGTGTTATGCAGTGAACCCGATTGCTGTCCGGGGATGATCACGAAGACCAGCAGTCCGATGCTGAACAGCAGGTAAAAAAGAGCGACCACCACCCAATTGATATTGGAGGCGAGCAAAAAGCCGAGATAGTTTTGATAGAGGGGCCGCGCAATCACCCCGACCCAGGCCAGATCCAATGCGAAGAAGGCCACCAGCGTTGCAAAATACAGTTTGAGGTAATAACCGGCCGTCATGGGATGTGACCTACCCTCCTCCGTAAAGCTTGCGGTGCACAATGCTCAAGGCGCGCACCTGTTCCGCAGCGTGATAAGAGGAGCGCACCAGCGGTGCGGCTTCCACCCACTTGAAGCCGATCTACATTCCATAGAGCTTCAACTCGAAAAACTCCTCGAGCGTGTAATAACGCTCCATGGGCAGATGCTTCTTGCTCGGCTGGAGATATTG
>PMLN01000115.1 GCA_003158885.1 Anaerolineae bacterium | reverse complement strand
CCAGCCACGATATACACTTCGTCGGCTTCGATCTCACCGCTCAGTTGGAGAGGCTTTTTTTATCCACAACACCTTGGCGTAATTGGCTGGTCATCTCCTGCACATCCCCAGACGATAAATCCAACTCCGCACCAATCTGCTCGTTCGAAAGGTTCAATCCCATGAAGTATAGGCACAGTACCCACACGCGCAAGGGCTGATGATGATCTTCAAAGAGGGTGCCGCTCAGATCGTCGAATTGTTGCCCGCACTCTTGACACTCATACCGCTGACGATGGGCTTGATGACTATGAAAACCACGTTTGTTGACCGCACCAGACTTTATAGTGGATAAGACTCTTTAGAGTTGAAAAAGGGTCAAAATAAGGTGGAACGATTTGTTAAGGTTGAGTCTACCACAAGCGCATGGGGTGTGCACGGCTTAAGTCGTACAGCCCTTCGCCGCCTGCATTCAGATAGCGATGCCACCATTTCCGCACCCACGCATCCGAGCGTTGCAAGGTGCGATAAATCGTCGCTACCGTTTCACCTGCCAACCTCATCCGAATTGCATGTTGGCGATCCGATAATTCGTTGCGCATAGTTTCCTTTCTGCTGACGATTACCACGCACAGAACTATACGCCAAGAGAATCATCTGAGCAACACAAACCGCTATGATGAGCTGTCGATTGTTAATGTACAAATGGGCTACGATGACCTGTCGGTCAGCATATAGGCAACCAAATCCGAAATTTCCATTAGCGAGAATATACAATTGAATCGCTGAGCTGAAGCATTCTCATCAGACTTTCATTAACCTCCCCGCTCGTCCAGTTGCGGAAAAGTCCAACAAGCCTTATATTCATACAACACTGACAAGTTCGACCTGTCAGACTTTTTAGACTTGTTCGACCTGTCAGACCTTTTAGACTTGTTCGACTTCTTCGACTTGGAGACTTGAAACATGATGCATGGTGGTGGTTGGTTTATGGCGATGCGGGCAGGCGACCAGAAGCCCAAGCTAACGCGTGAACTGCTCCTGCGCGTGCTTTCGTATGCGCGTCCGTATTGGAAGGGGATCAGCGGGATGCTGGTGTTGATCCTGATCAGCACGGGCGTCAGTTTGGTCTCGCCGCTCATCTTCCGTACGATGATCGACCAGGTGCTTCCGCAAAAAGATCTGCAGAAATTGATTTTGTTGGCGCTGGCGCTGTTGTTCCTTCCGATTCTCAACGGCGGGGTTGCGGTTGTTCAAAGACGATTGAACGCCGAAGTGGGCGAAGGCGTGACGTTTGACTTGCGTGTAGCATTATTCTCGCGCTTGCAGCGGATGAGTCTGCGCTTCTTCACCAACACCAAAGTCGGTGAGTTGATGAGCCGCCTCAATAATGACGTGGTGGGCGCACAGAATGCCATCAGCAACACCATTGTCAATATTATTACCAACATCATCGAAATGATTGCCTTACTGGCTGTGATGTTAAGCCTGGAGTGGCGACTGACGATTGTCAGCGTCTTGATCCTGCCACTGTTCATCATCGCCGCGCAGAGACTGGGCGTGGTTTTGCGCGATATTGCGCGCCGTTCCATGGAACTCAACGCACAGATGAACGCGCATATGAACGAGACGCTCAATATCGGCGGGGCCTTGCTGGTCAAATTGTTTGGACGCTGGAAGGATGAAAATGGCCGCTTCGGCGAGCGCGCCGCCAATGTGCGCGATGTCGGCGTTCAGCGGGCTGTGGTCGGTTCGGTGTTCTTTATGATCCTCGGATTGGTCAGCGCGGTGGGCACCGCCCTGGTTTACGGCCTGGGCGGATACTATGTCATTCAGGGTTCGTTCACGGTCGGAACCATCGTCGCCTTCGGCGCGTATCTCGGTCAACTTTACGGTACGCTCCAGGGCCTGGCATCTGCGCCGGTGGACTTCTCCACTTCCATGGTCAGCTTCGAGCGCGTCTTTGAATTGCTCGATCTTCCGCATGACATCACCGAGAAAAAAGATGCGCGTGAATTGAAAGATGTCAAAGGCGAACTGGAGTTTGATCACATCACATTCAACTACGATGTGGACGAAAGCAAATTGTTAAAGGATGTCAAACGCTACGGCCGGATGGAAGATGTGGGAGCGGTTCTTTCGTTAGGGGATAAGGGCAGGGGGGATAATGGAAACGGCAGCCACCCTGAAGAGGATGCTGAAGTATATACTTCACAGGCGCGCGATGTCGCCCTGGAAGGTATCTCATTCCATGCCAAGCCCGGTCAACTCATTGCCCTGGTCGGGCCTTCGGGGGCGGGCAAAACCACGTTGACCTATCTCATCCCGCGCCTGTACGATCCGACCAGCGGTGTCATACGCATTGATGGGCGGGATTTGAAAGATGTCACTCTCGATTCGCTTTCATCCGCAATTGGCATGGTTACACAGGAAACGTACATGTTCCACGACACCATCCGCACCAATTTGACCTATGCCAAATTGGATGCCACGCAGGCCGAGATCGAGTCAGCCGCGCGTGCGGCCAACATTCATCAATTCATTATGGACTTGCCCGACCGTTACGACACGATCACGGGCGAGCGCGGCTATCGTCTCAGCGGCGGGGAGAAACAGCGGATTGCCTTGGCGCGCGTCATCCTCAAAGACCCGCGTATTCTGGTTTTGGATGAAGCCACGAGTTCGCTCGATAGCGAATCTGAATCTTTGATCCAAGATGCGTTGAAGCGTGTCATGGCAGGACGGACGAGCATCGTCATTGCTCACCGCTTATCCACCATTCTTGCAGCGGATTTGATCCTGGTGATGGATCGCGGACAGATTGTCGAGCGCGGCACGCACGAGGAGTTGCTGATGCAAAACGGTTTGTACGCTCAGTTGTATGAAACACAGTTCAAGAGGGAAAAGGTTTAGTCTCTAATGCTAAAGGGCCTCTCCTCAAAATCCTTGATGAGAGGCTTATTTCAACCATGCAACCTCGCCAATGAAACGATGAGCGCAAAGATGATAGTACAACTCACGGCTCCCGTCAGGATGTTCGCAAACCATTTGCCATGCCAGGAATATTTTTTAGTGAAATGATGGATGATGAATGCCAAGACCAATCCCGCCGCGCCGGTGATGAACAAAAGAATCCCTGCAATATCGGGTCCCGATTGATGCAGCTGCCCGAGGTACCAACCGTAGACCATTAGGATCAACGGAGCCATGCTGATTTGAAGGATGTCTTTTATTTTCATCGTCTTATGAAGTATACACCTGCCCAATTTTCAGGATGGGTGGAGTACAATGGGTACATGTCCGACCTCGAAGATGCCAAACTGGCAGCGCAAGTGACGCAGGGAGATGAAAAGGCTTTCCTCGCACTTTATGACCGTTACTCGAGCCGCGTCCATGCGCTGACGTTGCGCATTCTGAACGATCCGATGATGGCCGAGGAGGCTACTCAGGATACTTTCCTTAAACTTTGGAACCGGGCACATTTATATCTGGCCGAGCGAGGTTCCCTGCTTCCCTGGCTTTTGACCATTGCCCGCCGCGTCGCGCTGGACCGTTTGCGGCTCGAAGCCCGCCGTCCGTTGCTTTCTGATGCAGACGATCCCGACGAGAAGTGGCAAAGCATTCCGGATGGGAATACCCTTTCAGATGAGCATCGCTGGCGCAGTTTGCATTTTGCAGTCCAATCCCTTTCGGCAGAACACCGGCAGGTGATCGAACTGGCTTATTACCAGGGCTTGAGCCAAAGCGAGATCTCGGAGACGCTGGGCTGGCCGCTTGGAACCGTCAAGACGCGTTTGCGCGCCGCCATGCAGCAACTCCGGCGCGAATGGGATCGCTAAATCCAATCTCCGGCCGGCCGGCGTATCACTTATTGAAGTAAATACATGCCATTAAAAGAACACACTCCTTTTATTGAAAATATTCCGGCGTATGCGCTCGGATCACTGGACGCGGAAGATGCTTCTGCGCTCGAAAATCACCTTAAAACTTGCAACTCCTGCCGCAGCGAGTTGACAGTTTACCGTGCCATGAGCGAGGGCTTGCTGGCAGCAATTCCGCCGAAGTCTCCGCCTGCTTCCCTGCGCCGCCAATTGCAGTCGAAACTTCCGAGCGCCCGCAGGTTATCGCCTCAACCGCTAAGATGGTCATGGAATCAATTTGCATTGGCATTTGCTGTGGGCGTTCTGGTATTGCTTAATGCGTTTTCTGTTTTTCAAATGCAATCGCTTCAACGTCAGCAGGCGCAGTTGTCGTATCAGCTCCAATCTGAACAGACCGCCCTGGCTTTACTCTCGTATCCCGGCGTGAAGACTCTTGCGATTAATACAGACGGTATCACGGGTACATTGCTGCTTGATGAAGACCGCAACGCGGTTGCGTTGTTCGCTTGGAACCTGCCTCCGCTTCCCGATAGCCGGACGTATCAAGTCTGGCTGATCGGTGCGCAGGGAGAACGCGTCAGCCTCGGACTCTTTCATCCGGAGCCAAGCCTGCCGTTTACATCGTTTTCGATCATTTCTTCGGAAAATATATCCAACTTTGTAGGTCTTGGCGTGACCGTGGAACCTTCCGGGGGCAGCAGTCACCCTACCGGTACGCGCCTTTTGACTGTCAATTTCTGATGCGGGATTTTCTAATCTCCAATTAAGATAAATCCAATCCAATTTTTTATTTTATAGCGTACTCTTTCTTGAATACGTTTCTTATTATATTTTTCAAAGGAGAAAAATGAAATCCACGTACCTTATCTTTACCACGCTGTTCGCTTTGACTTTGCTGGCCAGCGCTTGCGCGCCGGCCGCCACGCCAACAGCAATGCCCGCTACTCAGGCTCCGGCGACCCAAGCTCCCCCTGCCGCCCAAGTGCCGGCAACTCAGGCTCCCGCCGCGTCAGGGGCTGGTGCGGCCACTGTCAACCTTGGAGGCAACTCCCAATACAGCTCATTCCTGGTTGACGGAAAGGGAATGTCGCTTTACCTCTTTACGAAAGATACGGCCGGCAGCGGTGCCTCCACGTGTTATGGAAGCTGTGCAACTGCCTGGCCTCCGCTTCTGACCACCGGTAAGCCGGTTGCAGGCTCTGGTGTGGATATGTCCAAGTTTAGTACGATCACCCGTACGGATGGGACCACGCAGGTTACCTATAACGGCTGGCCGCTGTATTATTATGCCAAGGATCAACAAGCCGGGGATACCACGGGCGAAGGCGTGGGGAGCGTCTGGTATCTCGTCTCGCCGACCGGCGATAAAGTGGGCGGATAACCGCATCGGTTTCAGTTTTACCTATCAGGCAATAATTCACGCATCATATTCTGGCGCGTGAATTATTGTTTTTTACGTAAACGGTCGGAATAATCGTTTGCAATTAATTTCGAAACCCGAATCTTTAAAAGAGTCACATCTTCCTTTAATGAATCCCGTGTACTATTGATCGGTTACCCGGAGGTAAAACAATGAAAAAATTGACTTTTGGTCCCATATTTGTAATTGCCGCTCTTCTGCTTTCATCCTGTCAATTCCATACAGGCCTCGGTAGTTTGTTCAGCGGCAAAAGCTCATCCAGCACCACCGCAACCAAGGAAGTTAAGGCGACCCATACCCCACCTTCGCCCGGTGCTTCTTCCGGTACGCAGACGGTTAGCACTCCAGCGCCCGGCGCTCAAATCATTATTGCGAGCACGGGGGCACAGCCTACAACGTTGCAGGTAAAAGTTGGCACTACGATCACGGTCACCAACCAGGATAGTGTGGCCCATACACTTGTATATTTAAACAATCACTCGGCGATTGCTCCAGGTGTTACTGTTTCCTTCAGCTTAAACACAGCGGGCACGATCACATATTATTTGGATAACGCCTCAAGTGTTAAGTATACGGTCGTTGTGACCCCATAGCGTTCTGTAATGATCCCATATTGGGAGCTCCCCAGCCACAGGGTATTTTGCGCACATTAAATTAATGGATTGCGTGTACTATACTGGGCGGTTACCCGGATGTAAAACGATGAAAAAATTAACTTTTGGTTCTTTGCTCGTGATTGCCGCTTTGCTGCTATCCGCCTGCCAGTTTCATACGGGTCTCGGTAGTTTGATAAGCGGCAAACCGTCTACGAATGCCACGCCGACCAAGCATATCAAGGCCACGCACACTGCGCCGGCGCCCAAGGCTTCTTCTACGGCCGCGGCAACTCCAGCCAGCAACGCGGCGGTATCCGCGATATCCATTACCAGCGCCGGCTTCCAACCTGCCCAGTTGCAGGTCAAGGTGAGCAAAACTGTCACATGGACGAACAATGACACTGTTGCACATACGGTCACATCGGATACGACCGGTGTGTTCGATAGCGGCGCCATCAATGCCGGCGCGGCGTTCCAGTTCACTTTTAGCCAGACGGGTACATTCCCCTATCACTCCACCAGCGATTCAGGCTGGGCGGGTACGGTCACCGTAACGCAATAGCGAGACCCTTGCATCAACGATGATACAAACCCTCTCCCAAATGGGAGAGGGTTTTCTTTTGGGATACAATCGGGATATGGGAATCTTGTATCTTGTCGCTACGCCGATTGGCAACCTGGAGGACATCAGCGCACGCGCTCTTCGCCTCCTGCAGGAAGTGGAATTGGTCGCCGCGGAAGATACCCGTGTGACCGGAAATCTTTTCCGCCATTTCGATATTCACACGCCTCTCACCAGTTATTTCGAACATAATAAAGTAACCAAACTGGATAAAATCCTCGCTGCGCTGGATATTGGAGATGTGGCCCTGGTTTCGGACGCCGGCACACCGGGTTTAAACGATCCCGGTTATGAATTGGTGCGCGCCGCATTGGAAGCGGGTCATCATGTAAGCCCTATACCAGGCCCGGCCTCGCCGGTTGCTGCGCTGGTTGTATCCGGTTTGCCCGCCGATTCATTTTTATATCTTGGCTATCTGCCGCGCAAATCATCCGAGCGGAAAAAGTTCCTGGAACGGGTTGTGGATTTGCCTTATACGTTGATCTTTCTTGAAACACCGCACCGCCTGCTTGATTCGCTGGAAGATTTGCAAACGGTTCTTGGAGAGCGTCAGATCGCTGTTGCGCGTGAGTTGACCAAACTCCACGAGGAGGTTTGGCGCGGGATGTTGGGCCAGGCACGCGTTCATTTTCAAGAACCGAGGGGGGAGTTCGTTCTCGTGGTCGGCGGCCGGTCTTCACTGTTTAATAAGGAATGGTCGCAGGAAAAAATGCTCGCGAAAATCAAAAAGGAGACCGGGAAGGGAAAATCCGTCAAGGATATTTCTTCGGAACTCGCCGGTCAATCCGGCTGGAAAAAGCGGGATGTCTATCGCTTGATTACAAAGGAAGTTAAGGAGAAGAGCTCATGACAGAAAATGAAGAAACCGCGAAAGCCGGAGAGAAGAAAGAAGAGAAGAAGGAGGAGGAACCCAGGCCAAAGGATAATTTGGTTGAAACCAAACATTCGATCACGATCGACGGCAACGAAATCAAATACACCGTCACCGCGGGAACTGTCGTGATGAAGGAGGAGACATCCGACCGCGAGAAGGGGGCGGAGGGGGAAAAGCCGCGCGCCCAGATCTTCTTTGTCGCGTATACAAAGGATGATGTGGAAGATAAATCCAAACGTCCCCTTACGTTCTCGTTCAATGGCGGGCCGGGTTCGTCTTCTGTCTGGCTTCATTTGGGTTTGCTTGGACCGCGGCGCGTAGTCATGGAGTTCGACGGCAATTTACCCAAGCCGCCGTTTCAATTAACAGACAACGAATATTCACTGCTCGATGAAACCGATTTGGTTTTCATCGATCCGGTCAGCACCGGCTACAGCCGTCCGGTGGAAGGTGAGAAGCCGAGCGAATGGCACGGCTTTAAAAAGGATATTGCCTCGGTCGGCGATTTTATCCGGCTTTACATCACGCGTTACAACCGCTGGCTCTCCCCCAAATTTTTGGCAGGCGAGTCCTACGGCACCACGCGCGCCGCCGGCCTTTCCGGTTATTTGCAGGAGCGGCATGGACTGTATCTCAACGGCATCATGCTGGTCTCGGCCGTTTTGAATTTCTCGACGATTGAATTTCATATCGGCAATGACCTGCCGTTTATCCTGTTCCTTTCGGGTTATGCCGCGGCGGCCTGGTATCACCGCAAACTAAAAGTTCGCAAGCCTCTGCAGACCCTGCTCAGGGAAGTGGAGAAGTTTGCATTGGGCGAATATGCAGACGCGTTGATGAAAGGCGATGCGCTCACCGTGCGTGAGCGGAAACAGATCGTGGAAAAGCTGGCGCGCTACACTGGGCTTTCTTCGGAGTTTATTGAACGTACCAACCTGCGCATCACCGACCAGCATTTCTTCAAGGAACTCCTGCGCGAGCGCGGACAGACCATCGGCCGCCTCGATAGCCGCTTCATCGGGATTGACCGGCTGGGCGTCACGGAGCACCCCGAATACGACCCCTTGCTGACGAATGTGATTGGCCCTTATACCGCCGCCTTCTATGATTACATCCGCTCGGAACTCAAATTCGAGTCTGATCTATCCTATGAGATCATGACCGATTTTGTTAATCCCTGGTCGTATGCCAATGCCGAGAATCAATATATTAACGTGGGCGAAACGCTGCGTTCGGCCATGACCTGCAACCCGCATCTCAAAGTCTTTGTCGCCAACGGTTATTACGACCTTGGCACGCCGTATTCTGCCACGCAATATACCTTTGATCATTTGGGGCTGCACGAATCCCTGCGGCGCAATGTCCGCATGAGTTATTATGAAGCAGGTCACATGATGTATATCCATATGCCCTCGCTGGCGCAATTGAAGGCGGATCTTGCGGAGTTCGTCAGGAATTCGGCTGCAAAATAACCCTTACCGTTTCAATATACAGCCATCGCGGGATTCAAAGAGAAGACCTGCGGCTTAAAAGAAAAACGCGCCTTAACCTGGCGCGTTCTCTTTTTATGGCGGGGAGGGCGGGATTCGAACCCGCGACCGAGTTACCCCGGCACTCACTTAGCAGGCGAGCCCATTCAGCCACTCTGGCACCTCCCCAAAAAATAAATTGTTACGATCCTGTTGATGGCGGAGGGAGTGGGATTCGAACCCACGTGGGTGTGACCCCAACATGTTTTCAAGACATGCGCCTTCGGCCGCTCGGCCATCCCTCCAGGTTGGAGGATTTTACCATAACTTTGACTCTCGATGCCGATTTTACAGAGCGTTTGTGTTTTCCTTTAAAAACACATCGATTTTATGCAGGTACATTATTGGGATCGGCGATGTAATACCACCAGTTATTATACATGCCGTTTTTTATCCCAACTGCCTTCGGGAGATGGTTTAGCCACCATGTTTGATATGCTCCGTCATCGCCATTGCCCCATTCAGAGCAATTCACAGCGTGAGAATTGCCGGTGAGGTTCGGGAAGGCCAGCCAATCGTTGCATGTGCTGTTAACATTCGTCTGGTTTCCCCAGTCGTAATCCTTCGCGCTGTTGGGCGCGAAATGGACAAGTCCCACCCCGGCCTGGCCCGTTGCGATTTGATCATAAAGAATGAATTGCTTGAAGAGATTCAAAGTTTGCCCCGGGCTGATTGTTGCGGGCGAACGATCGGGTTTATAAGCCCATGCCAGAAAATCCTGGCAGTTGAAAACCTGGGCCATGATGCTTTCGGCACGGTGGGCATACGAATGGAGCATTTCTCCCACGCCGCGTTGGTAGTTGAAGCCCATGATTACAAAGCGGCGGTTGCAGGAGGCGGTGTTTGCAAGCGCCGGGGCATTGCACCAAAACGCGCCCGCTCCAGCCATGATGGACTCATACAGCCCGGCATAAGGGAATGCCATGATCCATACTTCGTCGAACTCATGGTTTGCGACGCGCTGCAGGATGTTGAAGCGCGTGAGCAGGGCGTTGTAATCGATTCCGGAGGGATTATGCATCGGTGTGGAGCCGCTGAGCACGGATAAAAAGGTTTGAGGTGTATAGCGGAACCCGTCTGTCAAGACCGGGAATTCGTCCAGCACGATGTTCTGAACGATTTGGTGGCGTGCCAGGCCATTGCTGGTCTGCAATAAACTGGAGATATAACCGTTGAGCAGAACATCCGGCGATGCCCAGCCTTCCACATCCGACAACTTTTTGCCTGTGGTTGGGTCCATGGTTGGGTTGTAGGTGATTACCAGGGCTTTGGTGTTGACGACTGGGGCCGGTGCATTGGGGTCGTCGGCGACGAGATTGGCGACCGCCGAAGTTCCCTGGATGTGTTGTGGCGCAGGTTGTTGGACTGCATGGCCGATTAGGGAATTCAGGTAATCAAACACGAAGCTCCTCCTTGAAAATTCTAAATGTTGATAAAGCTACGGTAAATCTGCGGCGAAGTATACCTCGTCTTTGAGAGCCAGAAACAGAATATGATTCGGGCTTACTGTCATTGCACTGGCAGGCATGGACGGCGGCGGGCTGGTATGTCCCGCAGGAGGCCGGAACTGATTTTGCAGCTCCAGGGAGAGCGGTGTGAATCGGAAGACAGCCTGGGTATCCGTGTCCAAAATCAACAACGATGAGTCGGGCGCCGGCGCGAACATCATTTGTGTGAAGTGGGTCTGCGCGAAAAGATCTACATCGTGATAGGCCGGGAAGGAATTGGTCAGGGAGGCCGGATCGTTACAACGCGTCGGAACGCTTTGGATATCGCTGAAGGAACAAGTGGAGAGGTGACCATCGGCATGCAGGATATACAGTTCGCCGTTGCTGACCGCCAGGTCAATGGCGTTTTCGATGCTGGGAACCTGGTCTCCAAAAAAGAAATAAGGCCGGTCCACGAACGTATCGCTTTTCCCGATGTAAACCCACACCGCGCGTGACGACGGATCGATCACATAAAGATCCTCTCCTTCCAGGGCAAAAGCTTTGACCCGTCCCCAGTTCGTATCCGGCGGCGGGAGGGGTATGGCTTGCGGCAATTGTCCGGGTGCGCAATACAACAAATTGCCGGCGGCATCCACGCCCATCACTGCCGCGTTCATCGAATTGACCGGCGGCAGGGCGAGAATATCCACCAGAGGCCCAACGCTGTAATTTCCATACGTGCCGGGCGCGCAATTGAACGAGTTATCTGCTTGAAACCCGCTGGTGCTGAGGGAGACATGCAATACATCGCCGCGCACTGCGTCGAGCATATAAAGATCGTTCTCGTTGGCGGCCATGCGGCTGATCTGCGCGTTGACGCCGCTCACCAACGGCTGGAATTGCAGGCGATGGACGCCTCCCAATTGATCCAATTTGGATTGGGCCTCGCTGCGCAGGGCACCGGTTTCGGCTGTCTCGCTGTATGATTCCGCGCTGTTCAAATAGGACAGCACCTGCTGCCACGCCTCGCGCTGTGCGGTGGGATCGGTGAGACTGATCGCGACCGCCCGCGCGTTGCGGGCCTGCACCAAATATTCTTCGTATTGCACACTGCGCCCATAACGGAAATACACCACGCTCGCAATGGTCACCACGATCAACGGAACCAGGATGGCAATGAAAGCCATGGCATAGGCAGGCAGGGCCAGGGTGTGTGATTCTTCCGAGCCGGGTAATAGCCGTGGCAAAAAGGATTGCAGGCCCTGACCCACTCGTTCATTGCTCTTCCGCCAGGCCTGCATCCCGCTGATGATCGTTTTTGCCGCCTGGCGCGTTCGCGGCGATGGCGAGGCGGGCGCTTCTTTTGATTCTTTGGCGGGCTCCGGGATGATCGGTTCTTCCTCCTTCGGAGTCGGCGTTGAATTCAAGGGTTGAAGTCTGGGCAGGGCGGCCAGGATATCCGGCTCAACCGGTGATGGAGGCTGGGGTTCCTCTTTCGGCTCCGGAGGAATTGCATAAGCTGATGGCTGTACAAGATGTGCAGCGGGTATGGGATTGGCTTGCGGCTCGGCAATCGGTTCCTCTTCCATTGCAGGCGGCACGGGTTCTTCAGGTGCGGCTGCTTCAGATACCGGCTCGGAGGCCGGCTGCAGGAGGATCAATGCGCCTTTACCTTCCGCGGCTTGCATCAAGACCGCATTTACGTTATCGCGGCCGAGATTCATCAAGCGGCGGCGCGTGGCTTCCAGCGAGGCAGGGCTGGCATCCTTCAAGGCCGCTCCCCATGCGGATGGGGTCTTTGCACACAGCAGGAGCCTGTCGTTGGGTTGAAGCGTCACGCGCGAAAAATGATGGGGTGCGTTTGCGCCCAATCCCAATCCATTGCCTGAGAGCGAATCGAAAATGTGCTGGGTGCCGTCGGCGGCCAGGATATAAGCGTGCATTGGGCCGCTCAGTAAAAGCGTGGCTTCCGATTCGCGTATCGCCNNGGTTTGTTGATCGCTTCCGCGGCTGCCCGCAAGGCCGAAGTCAGCGTGCCGGGAGTTTCATAAAATGTCTTTGCGGCGCCGCCGGCGAGTTGTGCATAATCGCCCGCCGAAAAAGGCGCATTGCCGGTCAGCGATAGATGGATGACCAGCCGGTCCTGGTCGCGTCCGCGCGCCGTTTTGCGGGGCGGCATGGCAGGCAGTAATCCGGGCAGGCTGGCCGGTTCCTGTCCATCGAGGCGATAAAGGGGTGTAAGTGTCAGATCGAGCGGCATGGTAAGAAGTTGGAGAGATTATCTATCATTATACTGGTAAAATCTCAGCCGATACATTTCATTTGAAGCCATGCGGATAAGCGTCTCGTAATCCACTGGGCGAGCGGTGCGGGTGTTCTTCTCGCTCGCATCGAGACTAGGTGGCTTGGGATGACAAATGGGTATATATGGATTTCACTATTCACAACGATTTTTCATCCATCTCCGAAAGCGAATGGAACACTTTGGTCGAACAGGGCATCAGCGATGTACCCTTTCTGAGGCTTGAATATCTCCGCCAGTGGTGGCAAACCCTCGGCGGGGGAGAATGGAAGGATGCCGAATTGGTCCTGATCTCCGCACGCGAAAGCGATCGACTCATCGGCATTGCCCCGCTCTTTAAAGCGGAATATGACGGACGCTCCGAGCTGTTGTTGCTTGGAAGCATCGAGATTTCCGACTATCTCGATTTGATCGTCCGCCCTGATGACCTGCCGCGTTTTCTCTCTGGTTTGATGGATTTTCTCGCTCAATCTTCACCGTATCGCGGCTTGCCTTTCGATTGGTATAACCTTCCCGATGGCTCTCCAACTCTCGCCGCGCTCAAGGCCGAATCCGAACGGCGCGGCTTGACGTATCGCCAGGAAGTCTATCGTTCCACGCCGCGTATCGCCCTGACGGGATCGTTCGAAGAGTATCTATCCCATGTCGAAAAGAAACAACGGCATGAGATCCGGCGCAAAATGCGCCGCGCTCTGGAGAGTGAAATTCCGGTCCGGTTTTATATTGTCGAGCAGGCAGGGACTTTGGATTCCGAAATTGAGGCGTTCTTTCAATTAATGGAAAACGATGCCAATAAATCCAATTTCCTGACGCCTTCCATGCGCGCGCACATGAAGTCGGTGATCCAAACCGCTTTTGCCCGCGGCTATCTTTGGCTGGCATTTTTAACGGTGGATGGGATCAAGGCCGCGGCCTATCTCAACTTCGATTACAAAAACAAATTGTGGGGCTATAACTCCGGCGTCAGCCGCGGGTTCATGGAACTTTCCCCCGGCTGGGTCCTGCTTGGGCATCAATTGCAGTGGGCCTGTGAGCATGGGCGCGCTGAATTCGATTTCATGCGCGGCGATGAGGAATATAAATACCGCTTCGGTGCGGTGAACAAGTACGTGATGAGAGTGAGGGTGCGCCCTTCGCGTTGAAAAAATGACAAAACACAGATTCACCGATCCATTTTGCCTCCGCAATTTTTGAAAGTTTACAAGCTCCAAATAAAAAGGGCAGACAACAATGTCTGCCCGATTTTGAACTGCCGGAAACTTGCTAGACTACTACAAATTGCGTCGGATCCGCAGGATTGTATTTGATGTTGACCGTCTCACCTTTACGCGGGATGGCGATCTTGGAGACCATGGANNAACTTCACAATCGGATTCGCGTTGACCATCGTGCCAGTGTCCTCAATGGATTCAACGACTGCGGTGGCAGGCATACCGGCCTGCGCCAGCCATTGGCCCGACTTCTGCATATCCAGTGCAGTCTGGCCCTTGTTCATGGTATTGTTCATATCATCCACGAAATCCTTGCCCATGAATGCCTTGGTTAAACCGCCCGTCAAACCTGTATTCATGGTCTTTTTGGCATTATCCAAAGCCTTCTGGGGATCCTTCTCGATTTTTCGTCCGAACATAATTATCTCCTTTCGCTTAGTTGGCGATGGCCTAAATATAGCCGTAAACCTTTCTTTATTCAAGCCTTACTAAAGTACTGGTCAAGGCGCTCTGGATAAAGAAGGCTTGGGAGGGGTTAGGGCCCAATCTTGAAGTCCTTTTTGGCTGAGATGTCGTTGGGACTCAACATATGCAGGGTAATTGAATATTTTCCACAATCCAGATGCGCAAGCGTACTGGGGTTGGGCGCATTTTTGGTTGCGGCTGCATTGAAAGTAATCGTCTGTGAAGGCAGGATGTTGGAGATTGCGCCGCTTACTTCCCACCGGAAAGTGACCTTGGTCGCTCCGTTGGTGGTGATCGTCCCGCTGAATTCCGCCGAGTTCGGCTGGCCGCACATATTAAAGTTTACCGAGGCGTTTACTGTCACGGCGGTTACGATCACAGCCGTCACGGGGATGACCGGCAGGTTGCTCAAATTTCCGGCGGTGGTTGAAACACTGGCGGCTACCCAGCAGAACAGGCTTGAATTATTTGGATCGTGAACATACCACCAACTGCTGTCATCGTTCTTTCCGGCGATGACCGCGGTCTGCCCTAAATTGATCACATCCAGGGACGCGTAGGCAACATTCGGCCCGGAACGGCAATTGACGGCGTTTGTATTCGGGGTCAGTTGCGGCACACTCGGCGTGGATGTCGCGGCGGGGACGGTTGTAAATGTAGGTGAAGGCGGAAAGGCCGGTGTCAAGGTACTGGTGGGTGAGCTGCTGTTTGGCGCAGGCGGAGTGTATGAGCTAATGGGGAGATTGCAAGCCATTACGAATAGGACCATTACCAATGTAAGAATCGTTCGATAGTTTTTCATGGTTTCTCCTTTGGCAGGTTGCCTTATCCTATCCCCTTATCGCGGCAAATGCAATAGGACATTTCGGATATGACATGGTTTTCTCAAGATCAGAGAAGGAACCGCAAAGCTCGCGAAGAGCGCGAAGAAAAAACAAGAATCTTAGCGAACTTCGCGTGCTTCGCGTTAAAAAAATGACAAAGCCCAAGTTCACCATGGAATTTGAGAAGGCCATATCGGATATGATGCTGAATCTGCCAAACCAGAGCCAAATTTAATCTTTGGCACTGCCAAATTTGATTACCGGGAATATAAAGCCCGCAAAGCTTTGGGATTTTCTTTGCGGGTTTTGTGGTTTAAGATGGCGGGTACTCTTATTTGAGCATGGGGATTTTGATCCCATGTTTCTTTGCGGTTTCGATGGCGATTTCATAGCCTGCATCCGCATGACGTACCACACCCATGCCGGGGTCCGTGGTGAGCACTCGTTCCAGTCGGACTGCCGCCTCCGGCGTTCCATCCGCAACAATGACTTGTCCCGCGTGCTGGCTGTAACCGATACCCACGCCGCCGCCATGATGGAATGAAACCCAGGTCGCGCCGCCGATGGCATTGATCAGGGCATTCAGGATCGGCCAGTCGGAAACGGCATCGCTGCCGTCTTTCATTCCCTCGGTTTCCCGGTTCGGGCTTGCAACGGAACCTGAATCAAGATGGTCGCGTCCGATCACGATCGGCGCTTTGAGGATTCCTTTCGCAACCATTTCGTTGAATTTAAGCCCGGCCTTGAGGCGCTCGCCGTACCCGAGCCAGCAGATGCGGGCGGGCAGTCCCTGGAAGGGGACTTTCTCGCGCGCCAATTTCAGCCAGCGGTGCAAATGTTCATCGCTGGGGAACAACTCCATGACCGCCTCGTCTGTTCTGTAAATATCTTCCGGGTCGCCGGATAATGCCACCCAGCGGAAAGGCCCCTTGCCTTCACAGAACAACGGGCGGATATAAGCCGGGACGAAGCCGGGGAATTCAAAGGCATCTGTCACGCCGTAGTCATAGGCTTGCTGGCGGATGTTGTTGCCATAGTCGAACACTTCCGCTCCGCGGTGTTTGAATTCGAGCATGGCCTGCACGTGCTTCGCCATCGAGGCCATGGCTCTCTTTTTATATTCTTCGGGGTTGGACTTGCGCAGTTCGTTGGCTTCTCCCACGGAAAGCCCGGAGGGAACGTACATCAATGCTTCATGCGCGGAGGTCTGATCGGTGACCACATCCGGGACCACGCCGCGCATGACCAACTCGTTGTGAATATCCGCCGCGTTGCCGATTAATCCGATGGAGATGGCCTGGCCTGCCGATTTCTTTTCCTCGACCAGCGTCATGGCTTCTTCGAGATTATCCACCACGGTGTCCACATAACCGATGGCGTGCCGGCGTTCGGCGCGTTCGCGATCCACCTCGACGATGAGTCCCACGCCTTCATTCATCGTAATCGCCATCGGCTGTGCGCCGCCCATGCCGCCCAGACCGGCCGTCAGGACAAATTTGCCTTTGAGTGAATTCCAACCGCGCAATCTTGCCAGCGCGCCGAATGTTTCATAGGTGCCTTGCAGGATTCCCTGCGTGCCGATATAGATCCACGAACCGGCCGTCATCTGGCCGTACATCATCAATCCTTTCGCGGCCAGTTCATCGAAGTGCTCCCATGTGGCCCAATGCGGCACGAGGTTGGAATTGGCGATCAGCACGCGCGGCGCGTCCCGGTGCGATTTAAAGATGGCGACCGGTTTGCCGGATTGCACCAGCAGCGTTTCATCATCTTCGAGATTCTTGAGGGACTCGAGAATCGCATCGAAACATTCCCAATTGCGTGCGGCCTGCCCGCGTCCTCCATAGACGACGAGGTCCTGTGGGCGTTCCGCCACTTCGGGATCGAGATTGNNTTTGCAGGTGAGCTGCGTACCGCGCGGCGCGCGGACTACTCTGGGACCAGACATGGGTTATCTCCTCATGACCTTGTGTGCAGACTTCGAGTCTTTGCAAGGTTTGATATGAAGGAAAAGTTCCTCCCGGCTATTATAGTATACGCCGGTAGGAACCGAACAACTATAACAACCTCAAACTAATATCCAAGCGTTCTGAGGGAGCCGATTATTTGATTGAAGATGGGAAGTATTCTGGACTGCATGGAAACGGGTGTGCTCAAGGTAACCTGAATGCTTCCCTGGGGAACTTGGAAAATAACGGCCTGCTCGTAAACCGAAATCTTTACACCCGTGTATGTATTGACCGGCATGTTGAGTTCGATTAACCCGATGGGCGTATTGGAGGCTGTTTGAGTCACTTTCNNTTTGTTAATCTGACGAATCGATTGTACGGTTTCATCCGTCAGTTCCTGCAATGTCATGGCTTTTATAATATTGTTATTTACCCCCACAATGTTGATATTCGTTGTATATCCATCCACCATATCATTTGGCTGAAAGTCAAAGGCAAAAACTCGGAATACCTTCGGATCCATGGTTTTGAGCAAACTAATGGTCTGTTGAAAATCGGGATTGTTCTTCGATGCAAGTTGCATCAACTGGTTTAGATCATCCGGGCTTAAACCGACGACTGCCCAGCCTGCGGGAAAAACCAGTTCGTATTGATTATCATAATCGGTAAAAATTGTGGTTCCATCGGTCTGTTGTTCTTTTGTGGTTCCGGTGGGGAGTGGGGTTGGAGTATAGGCCGCAGTGGGAGTTGGGCTGGATGTTGGACTGGGCGTAAAAGTCGGTGTGGAAGTAGGTGTGGCCGTGGCAAATGGATTGGGTAGGTTGGCCGCTGCCTGGCAGGATAACAGCGCCAATAAAATAAGCCCGATCAGGAAAATGAAAAGATTCTTGTTCATCATGACTCCCTCGATTTTTGACGAACCATCCTTGACGCCGCTGGAAGGAACATGCTTTCCCTCAATGTCCGGCTACTTATACCCT
>PMLN01000025.1 GCA_003158885.1 Anaerolineae bacterium | reverse complement strand
GCCGCGGCTCTTCGACATCTTCTCATGGTCTTCGCCCAGCACCATGCCCTGATTGCGCAGTTGCATCATCGGCTCGTTCCCTTTGGTAATACCCGCGTCGCGCATGGCCTTGTGGAAGAAGCGCGTGTACAGCAAGTGCATGGTGGCGTGTTCAATGCCGCCGGTGTACGTATCCACAGGCATCCAATAATCGTACTCGGCAGGATCGAACGGTCCCTTATTGTAGTGCGGACTCAGATAGCGCAAGTGATACCACGAAGAACACATGAAGGTATCCATCGTATCGGTCTCACGTGTGGCAGGTCCGCCGCACACGGGGCAGGTCGTGTTCTTCCAGGTGGGATGCAGTTTCAACGGTGATTCGCCGGTCGGCTTCCATTCCACATCTTCGGGCAGCAGCACCGGCAGTTGCTCCTCCGGCACGGGGTTCCAGCCGTGCTTCTCGCAATGGATCATCGGGATCGGCGCGCCCCAATAACGCTGGCGCGAGATCAGCCAATCGCGATAGCGATAATTGACCGCTTCCTTGCCGATGCCTTGTCCGGCCAGCCAGTCTATTACTTTGCTGATGCCGGGATTCTTCCTGCCCTTTTCGGTGTTGACCTTCGTCCCGTTGAACGGCCCGGAGTTGACCATCACACCGTCACCAATGAAAGCGACTTGCATTGCCGCTCCATCGGGTGGATTTCCATCCGCCCCTACAGGTTGAATCACGGGGACGATGGGCAGGTCATACTTTTTGGCAAAGGCAAAGTCGCGGTCATCGTGCGCGGGGACGGCCATGATCGCGCCTGTGCCATACGACATCAACACGTAATCGGCAATCCAGATCGGGATGCGCGCCTGGTTGACAGGGTTGATCGCATAACCGCCGGTAAATACTCCCGTCTTCTCCTTATCCACGGCTTCACGTTCGATATCCGACTGACGAGCGGATTGCAGTTTGTAAGCTTCGACCGCGGCCTTTTGTTCCGGCGAGGCGATTTTATTCACGAGCGCATGTTCCGGCGCAAAGACCATGAAGGTCGCGCCCCACAGCGTATCGGGACGAGTGGTAAAAATCTCAATGGGGTCCCCGGCTTCGGTTTTGAAAATGACCGAGGCGCCCTCACTCCGCCCGATCCAATTGGTCTGCAGAGTCTTGACCGTTTGCGGCCAATCTATTTCATCAAAGCGCAGCAGTTCATCTGCATATTTGGTGGTCTTGAAAAACCACTGCTCCAGGTTCTTTTTGATGACCGGCGTGCCGCAGCGTTCGCAATGACGGTCATCGCCCCAGACCTGTTCACGCGCCAGGGTGGTGTTGCAGTGCGGGCACCAATCCACGGCGGACATCTTGCGATAGGCCAGACCCAGCTTGTACAACTGGATGAAGAACCATTCAGTCCACTTGTAATATTCAGGTTCGGCCGAGACCGCCTCGCGCTGCCAATCGAACATGGCGCCCATGGATCTCATTTGCCTGCGCATCCGCTCGATGTTCTGGAACGTCCGCACCATCGGATGGATGCCATCCCGGATGGCGGCGTTTTCGGCGGGCAGGCCAAAGGCGTCGAAGCCCATCGGGAACAACACATTGTAGCCCTGCATGCGCTTGAAGCGGGCGCGCGCGTCGGCCGGCGTCATGGCGTACCAATGCCCGATGTGCAGATCGCCGCTGGGATAAGGCAGCATGGTCAACGCATAATGCTTGGGCTTGCTGTGGTCTATCACCGAGCGATACAGCTTATCCTTTTCCCATTTTGCCTGCCATTTCTTTTCGATGGCCTGCGGTTTGTAGATATTCTGCGCAACAGGTGCAATGGATTTTGAAATCGTGGTTTTCGGGGCGGTTTTCCTTGCAGTTACGGCTTTGGCCGCTCTTTTGACAACCTTCCTGGCAGAAGCGCCCTTAACAGGCACAGCCTTCTTCCTGGCTGCCTTTGCCTTTGAAGCCGCAGGCTGTGTTGATTTTTTGATTTTGGCAACCGCGACCTTTTTTGTTTTGGCGGCAGTTATTTTCTTCTTGCCGGTTGTTTTTTTCTTTGTGATAGCCATTCTTTCCTCATTTATGTAAATTTCTGTATCAAGTTTCAAGTATCAAGTGTCAAGTCGCTATTTGAGATTATGTTCTCAATTTTAGAATTGCAGCCTTTCAAGGAGGCGCACGAGAAGGCAGGATATCGCCTCGATTCTAAAATTTGTTTTTATATTCATGCGTGCCTCCTTTACATAGCAATGACAGGCAAAAACAAAAATTCCTTCATCCACATCAGGGACGAAGGAATGCTTCGACACGGCTACGCCGTCAGCACAAGCTCCGCGGTACCACCCGGATTCGTCGCTTAGTCTGATAGTCTTGTAGTCGCGTAGTCCGTGACAGGCGGCTCCCAAACCAAATGACGCTCTTTGATCGCTATAACGGGCTTGCCCGTCGCTGACTACTTGATTCACCAGCGCAGTCTTCCTCACAGATAACAGGCGAGTTCAGCCTTTCGACTTTGCCTTGCGCTCCGCTCAAGACGATTGGCATTCCCGTTCGAGGCCTTTGAAGGGCTTCCACCTCGCTCTCCCTTCTCGCTGACGGGACGACTTACTACTCCTGTCGTGACTTTGTTTTTTCGTTACTCGATATTCGGGAATCGGCTTTGGGACGAATAACGATTCTCGACTCCCGAATAACGGCTTTTGTGGACCCAGGGGGATTCGAACCC
>PMLN01000222.1 GCA_003158885.1 Anaerolineae bacterium | reverse complement strand
CGCCGAGAACTTTGACGCCGTGCGTAGCGAAGGTGGATGCGGTGGGCAGGCCGATATAGCCCAAACCTAGGATACATATTTTTTTGAAGTTCAAGGGAGTCTCCTATAACCCCGCCCAACCTCGCCCATTCTGCACTTGCAGAATGAGGAAAGTGTCACACCTGCCCGCTGTTCTAAGCCCTATTTTTGCTTGCCCTGTGTTTGCTCGCCCTGTGTTTTTCAGGGTCAGGTCAGGGTCAGGGTATCAGGGTCAGAGTTGCGGGAGGTGACGGAAGGGGTGAAAATTCTGTCTCATTATACACTGCATGGCTTTCCATCTTTGTTGTATAATCATTGTGTAACTTTGTAGCTTGTAAAACAGTTAATTCTGTAAGGAGAAAATATGGATTCCGCTAGCTCAGTGTTTTTGTGCATTGTTGTCGCGTTGGTGTTGATCGTCATCGTTGTTCTGTTCAATGCCATTCGTATTGTTCCGGAATATCAGCGTCTGGTGGTTTTCCGCCTGGGACGCGTCCTGGATAAGCCCAGAGGCCCTGGTATTGTTTTACTCATACCGATTGTAGATCGGCCTGTCAGAGTGGATTTGCGCGAGCAGATCCGCGAAGTGCCGCATCAGGTATCCATCACGAAAGATAATGCGCCGATCTCGATTGATTTCCTGTGGTACTTCAAGGTGATCGAGCCGACCGCCAGCATCGTCGCGGTGGGCAACTTTGAACTCTCGGCGGCAGGTATGGCCACTACGACTCTGCGTTCCGTGATCGGTGGGATCGCGCTCGATGAGGTTTTGTCTCAGCGCGAGAACATCAATACAACTCTGCGTACCAAATTGGATGAGGTGACCGAGCGCTGGGGCGTTAAAGTGACCAACGTGGAAATCCGCGAGATCATCCCGCCCAAGGAAGTGCAGGAGGCGATGAACCGCCAGATGACAGCCGAGCGTATCCGCCGCGCAGTCGTGACCGAGTCAACGGGTACCCGCGAAGCGGCCATCAATGTGGCAGAAGGCGAAAAGCAGTCCGCTATTTTGAAGGCAGAAGGCGCGAAGCAGGCCAATATCCTGCAAGCCGAAGGTTCCAAACAAGCGCAGTTATTGCAAGCAGAAGGTTACTCTGCTGCCCTTGAGAAAATCTTTGCTGCCGCCAAAAACATTGATCAGAAGACCATGACCCTGCAGTATTTCGAAACGTTAAAGTCCATGGGTCAGGGCGCCTCCACCAAGTACATCTTCCCGATGGAGTTCACCAGCATGATCGAGAACTTCATCAAGTCCAAAGATAGTTAACCGCGGACGATCAGGTGATACAATAAAGACCTCGCCTAATACGCGGGGTCTTTTGTTTCATGAAAATCATCCCGGCTTCATTTCTCGATATCGGCGCGCTGAATAAACTCGAACATGCCTGCTTTGAAAAGGATGCCTGGCCGTTCCTTGACCTCATCGCGGTGTTGACCTTTCCCGATGTGATTCGCCTGAAGGCAGTGGACGATGACGGCAGCATGATCGGTTTTGTGGCGGGCGACCCTCGTCCCTCGGAGGGTTTCTCGTGGATCGCAACCATCGGCGTTGCGCCGGAATTTCGCCGCCGGGGCATTGGGCGCGATTTGTTGCACGCCTGTGAGGCTCAACTCACGACGCCGCGTGTGCGCTTGTCGGTGCGGGCTTCCAACGATGGGGCGATCAAACTTTATGAACAGGAAGGTTATCGCCGCGTGGATGTATGGCAGTCGTACTATAACGATGGGGAGGCGGCCATCGTTATGGAGAAAACGCGCGGGATATAATCATCCTATGGCCTTTGACTCTCTTGGATTTCCTGAATTAGTCCAATCCTCAAGCCAACTCGATCACCTGGTTGCTGAATTAAGCCGGCAAACTCGCATTGCGGTGGATACCGAGTCCAATAGCCTGCATGCCTACCGTGAGCGTGTCTGTCTCATTCAATTTTCAACAGCCGAAACGGATTATTTGGTCGATCCGTTTGCCTTTGATGATCTGCAGATCCTTGGTCCCCTCTTTGCCGATCCGAAAATTGAAAAGGTGTTTCATGCGGCGGAATATGACTTGATCTGCCTGCGCAGGGATTATGGCTTTGAGTTCGCCAGCCTCTTCGATACCATGCAGGCCGGGCGCATTCTTGGCCGCAAGCAGGCTGGTCTCGACCGCTTGATCGAGGAAAAATTTAACCTCAAAGTCAATAAGCGCTTCCAAAAGGCGGATTGGGGGGCGCGTCCGCTCTCGCGCGATCTAATCCTGTATGCTCGTCTCGATACGCATTTCCTTCTTCCATTGCGCGACATGCTAAAGGAGGAACTCGAAGCAAAAGGTTTCTGGCCCCTGGCCCAGGAGGATTTCTGGATGGCCTGCCAGTCCAACGGCTCGAAAGCCAAGCCTGAATCGCCAACCTGGTCCCGCTATGGCAACCGTCATGATCTAACCTTGCGCGACCTGACCGTGCTCAATGAATTACTTGCTTTTCGTGCGCAAGTCGCCGCGCATCTTGATCGCCCTCCCTTTAAAGTACTGGAAGAAAGCCGCTTGCTGGAAATCGCGAAAACAAAACCTTCCACGATCAGCGAGTTGGAAGTGGAGCTTACCTCGCGGCAGATTCAAAACTGGGGAACTTCGATTCTTGATGCGGTTCAGCGCGGGATGCAGAATCCGCTCGTGAAGCGCCTGCTACTAGAGCGCCCGGATGAAGCCTATATTAAGCGCCTGGAAAAATTAAAGAACTGGCGGAAGAAAATTGCAGCCGAGATGGATGTGGAGTCGGATGTTGTTTTGCCGAGGTCGTTATTGTTGGCATTGGCAGAGGCCGGCCCGCAGGAAATTGAAAGGGTGCTGGCGTCTTCTCCGTGGAGATTGGAACATTTCGGTGCGCAAATCATAAACACGCTTGGAGGTTAGCATGCGTATCGATTTTCATGGCGCGGTGCCTTGCGGACCGCGAAAAGCACGTCAGGATATTTGGCGAGCCGTATGAAGTGAAGGCGCGCGTCGAGACCATCGGCGGGCTGTCGGGACATGCAGGCCAGGATTTGCTGGTCAAGTATGCCGTGGCGGTCAAATCACAGGTCAAGAAAATTTTTCTGGTGCACGGCGAACAGACGCCTGCCTCCGCTTTGATGGAGAAATTGAAATCCCAGGGGCTGCAAGAGGTATATTATCCCGAGCTTCATTCCAGCGTAGAGCTATAATGTCGTTGCGAGGGCGCCGGTGGTTGAGTAGGGCGGGTGTTCTTCCCGACCGTAACGCCCTGCGCCCTTTCAGGGTCGAAACCCGACGCCGAAGCAATCTCCTCTTTCATCCTTCCGGCTTCATCCTTCAAAACTCCCCCTCGCAAGGCTATCAACGTAAGTTATAATCTCGGCTCGCACGTGACACCTGACATGTGACACCTGACACCTGACACGTGACACCTGACACTTGATACCTGACACGTGATACCTGACACGTGACACCTGCCGCGTGATACCTGACACGTGATACTCATGGAGAGGTGCCAGAGTGGTTGAATGGGACGGTCTCGAAAACCGTTGTGGCCCTTGTGGCCACCGTGGGTTCGAATCCCACCCTCTCCGCCAGGGTCTCGGGCACTTGCACACGCGTCAGGCCGATGGCGCCCGAGATTGACGCTCACGCCGACAGTCAAGCTGACCGCGCTTGACCAATTCAGCAGGCGCCCCCTAGACTCCTCGTCAACTGAAGA
>PMLN01000264.1 GCA_003158885.1 Anaerolineae bacterium | reverse complement strand
TGACCAGTGAAACCACCCAGGGCTACACCACCAGTTGGACTTATAATAATGCCGACCAGCCGCTCACCATGAAGTATCCCGATAATGAAGTGGTGAACATCACATACAATTCGCAGATGCAGTTGTACTCTCTGATTGGCACAGACACGTATGTTCAATCCAGCAGTTACGATTCTGCTTCACGCCTCACCAGCCGCGCGCTCGGCAACGGATTGACACAAACCGACCAATATTATCCCTGGAACCAGCAGGGCGGCAGGCTGTTTGGCATCACTGCGGTGCATATCCCGGAGCAGACGAACGTACAGGCCTTGAATTATGGTTACGATGCGGTGGGCAATATCACCACGATTTCGGACAATGTGAACAGCGAAGTACAATCCTACGGCTACGATGCTCTGAACCGTCTGACCAGTTGGACTTTGAATAATGGCCAGCCCGAAATTTATGGTTATAGTGACACCACCGGAAATCTATCCAGCAAGGCAGGTGTGGCATATAATCTTTACGATGCGAATCACGCCCATGCAGTCGCAAGTCTTACCAACGGAAATGGTTACACTTATGATGCCAACGGCAATATGATCTCCCGCAGTGTGAGCGGACAAACTTTCAACTTTGGTTATGATGCCGAAAACCGATTGATCTCGGTATCAGGCGCGGCTGTTGCCAGTTTCGTTTACGATGGTGATGGCAACCGCGTTCAATCCACCATTGGTGGCACCACGACAATCTTCGTTGGCAACTATTACGAAGTGACAGACAGCAGCATTACCAAGAACTATTACGCAGGCACACAACTGATCGCTACTCGCAAGGGTGACGCGCTGTCTTATTTACTCTCGGATCATTTGGGCAGTATTTCCTTGACCGTAGATTCCAGCCGCAGCGTGACTGCCTCACAACGTTTTACCCCCTGGGGTGAAGTGCGCGCTCCCAGTGGCACGATGCCCACGAAGTATTCGTACACCGGGCAATATAGTGACAGTTACATTAACTTGCTTTGGTACGGCTCCCGGGAATACGACCCCGCAATCGGACGCTTCATTTCTCCAGACACCATTGTACCAACTACAACACAAGGTGTGCAAGCCTGGGACAGGTACGGCTACGTCAACAATAATCCAGTAACTTACAACGATCCAACTGGTCACGAAATCCCCACACCTTTGTGTATATTTTGTTCAATTCTTGGGCCGAACGCGACAGATTTTTGGGGACTAGCCCTCCGCGGAATCCTGCATTTTCCTGATGCAAAAATTATCGGACAAGGCCTTGAAAGCATTAAGCAAGATCCAGATATTATAAGTAAACAGGAAAAGATGATTCAGGAGATGGCAGCTAACCCAGAATACGGACAAGATGCATATACGCCGAAACATATTGAACCTGAGCAAATAGACCTTGGCGAGCATGGCAGCTTGTCCAAGAACGTATTTGATCAAAACTTCTGGATGGTCCACCTAGCAATGCTATCTGCCACTAATGCGAAAGTGTCAGCTGACGGAACCATTACGACTACTTGGAAAGTGACCGACAGCTTTGATTTCGAGCCTGATTGGTCAGATACTACGACGAGGAGCAGATGGTCCTACTGGAAATATAATTTGCTCGCCACAGCGTTCGGGACGGTTCTTTACCATGGTCTATTAAATGGCGAGCCTAAATTTCCGGACACTGCAACTTGGACCACAACGGAATATCCGCAAGAGTGTCAAAACTGTCGATGAATTGTAACAAGATAGATTGGAAGACGCGCATGAGACAACTTAAATATTGTATTTTGATAATATTGACTTCGATTTATTTATCAGCTTGTAATCCTCGTGTTCAGCATGCTGATGAGTTCTATAACAACGACGGGGATTTTCCTTATTTGCGGTTTCCACTTATAAAACCGTATTATGTGGATCGCGCGGACTCTAATTCTCCCTGGAGACTGAATTTGGACGGTCTTTTATGGGCTCCGCCGCCAAATCAGGATTACTATTACTATGTAGAAGATTTAGAAAAATTATCGGTAAAGGATGGCATCATTATGGCATATTCACCGTATGTCGATGAGCAGGCCAACCAAAGCATTCAAGACAATTATTATCATTGGTTCATATTAATTCCCAACAAAAAAGTTGCAGTGGGTTTTACCAAAGAAGAAGAATTTCTAGGATATGTTCAAAAATTAGGTATTCAGCAACCTAATTGGCAGGCACCGGATAACGTATTTAATCAATTCTTGAAAACAGGTTGTTTAGATTGGATACCGGATTGTAAGTAGAAATTTAGCCGTGTGGCTTGGTTATTTGCAATTTGATATATGTCTACTTGTTATAAAAAGACGAACCAAACTGAAAGCAGTTCAGCCCGTCTTCTCATGGGGGGTACTTGAATTGTACCCTCCTCTTGCCTAATTGCAAGAGCCTGTGTTTATTGGTTTAGCACCTCCGTGATCTTCATTTCGTCCTGCACCTTAACATCCTCCAATAATCCCAATCCTTCACGCAAGGCACGCACGATCTCGGTCTGAGCAGGATTGAGCATCCCGTTGCGCAGGGAGTCGGTGAGGGCAATCAACTCCCCTAGACTGGGTTTCTCTTTCATGCGATCCTCCGGCAATTCCAATAGCCGCTCCACCTTGTTCATGGCGGAATAATAGTCCGCCGCCACTGTGCCATCATACAGGCGCGCATAGCCCAGTGTGGTATCCACCTGTTTGTGCCCCAAGATCATCTGCACTGAAAGAACCGGCGCGCCTGCATTCAACAAAAGTGTGGCGCACGAATGTCTCAGGCGATGAGGCGAGGTCTTCACCCCGCACAGCAAGCCATATGTTACCAATTTCTGATAACAATACGAGCGTGAGAGCGGCGCATGGCGAAAAATGAACACATTTTCCGGCAAGGCTTCCGTCTGCCCACGCACCACCAAATATGACCGCAAAGCCTCCAATACCGCCTCATCCAGGTAGATTTGGCGGTCTTTCAAGCCCTTGGATTGCTCGATTTTCAGACGCCTGGCATCCCATTCAATATCGCCCAGCTTCAAATTGCGAACTTCGCAGGTGCGCAAACCACAGTGCAGCATCAACAGGAACCAAGCCAGATCCATACAGCCGATCCTGCCCGTCTCCGTTTGAATCACATTTTGCAATTTTCGCAGTTCACCCAACGGAACATCTTTCGGCATTCGGAATCCAATATCCAGGGGTTCCACCAGCAAAAAGCGTTCACAGATCGCATATCCCGATTCGTGCAAGAAATAAACAAACTGTTTCAATGCGGAAAGATCGCTGTTGATGGTGGCAGGTTTCGCGCCCAATTGAAGACGATGATCGAGCCAGGTTTCCCAGACGTATGGCGTGAGATCAGCCATGCTTTTCAAGCCCGCATGTTCCGCCAGCCAGCGCAAGGGAATTCCCAATCTATACAACATGTCCCGGCCGCGCTCGAAACGCTGTTCCATTTTCCAGGCGCGCTGGCAGTGTTTTAGAAAGCTGGACGCATTCTCTTGCAGTTCGGGCGAAAGCAAACCAATGGTATATTCCCACGGAAGTTCCTTCTCCTTCTTCGGAAGATTGCGGCGCAGGCGTAGATACTCGGCCAGTTTCTTCAAGCCCTTGCCATAATCTATGCAGGTGTTCGGCTTGCGATCACTGTCTGCCAAATGCTTATGCACAGATACCAGATCTGCATCGGGATCGATCCGCCAATACGGTTTCCGCAAAAAGCCGATGGCCATGCGGACTGCCGAACCATAGATGCCCAATGCGGAAGCACCGTATCCGTTTTCCTTCAGCCATGTGCGAAAGCCTTTATAGAATTCGACATTCTCTGCAGACCATTCCCCGAAGCGCTCGATGGCCGGGTCTTTGAGCGGCGGACTCTTGAAGTGAAAACGGCGCTTTCTCATGGCTTCACCTCCAGCGGCAG
>PMLN01000314.1 GCA_003158885.1 Anaerolineae bacterium | reverse complement strand
AAAGAGATATTGCCGGAAGGAGGGTACGCGGTGCATCGAATGAATTATACTCGGTTGAGAGGATTAACCACGATGCGCACAACAGACATAAAGTTCCAGGAAGAAGGCTGCCAATGACACCACCCAAGTTGTTAATCACCGGATGCCGCGGATTGGTGGGGAGAATTCTGTGGGCAAACCTTGAAAATGATTTTGATTTGTACGGTCTCGATATTTCACCTGGCGAGCCATCGAATAAGGTTTTTCAAACAGACATCTCAAAAACCGAACAGGTTCAAGCGGTATTCCAGCGCATTTCATCACTGACCTATGTGATACATCTGGCCGGCGATCCACGCGCGGATGCGGATTGGGATTCTGTTCTCCTGAATAACATCGGCGGGACGAAAAACATCTACGAAGCCGCGCGGCTGGCGAACGTGAAACGAATTGTGTTTGCAAGCTCGAATCACGTGACCGGCGCTTATGAAGGTCTCCCACCGGGATTACATTTGCGGCAAAATCCAGAGAAGATCACAGTGGATGATCCAATTCGACCGGACGGGTTCTACGGGGTCAGTAAGGCGGCAGGCGAAGCCATTGCCAGAATGTATTTCGAAGTATACGGGATCGAGTCAATTTGCCTGCGCATCGGGTCAGTGATCAGGGAGGATGATCCGGGAATCAATCCACGCTTTGGCAGCACCTGGCTCAGCCACAGGGATTTGATCCAATTGGTCAGGAAGAGCCTTTCGACCGAGGCCAGTTTTGGAATTTACTATGGCGTTTCCAACAATGCCAAACGTTTCTGGGATATTTCCAACGCCGAGGCAGAACTCGGTTATCATCCTGAAGACGATGCAAGCAAACGAAAAAAGATTTAACCACGAAGTACACGAAGCACACAAAGGACACAGAGAGAAAGAAATGTTCCCTTTGCAATCTTTATATTTAGAATTTGCTACCGTACAAAACCATTTTGGGACGCAGATGAACGCTGAAAACGCGGATTTTTAATTGGTTTTTCTGCGTGAATCCGCGCTCGTCCGCGTCCAATTTCCGAAATGTACGGTAGAGAAATTTAGAAAATAGAGGCGATCCATGAACGTATCCGATGCAATTCGAACAAAGCGCGCAGTCCGCAAATTTCAAGACAAACCTTTGACGAATGAAATCGTCACGGCCATCCTAAACGCGGGACGACGGGCACAATCTTCAAAGAATGAACAGACCTGGCACTTCATCGCCATCCAGGATAAAAAGATATTACAGGCCTTGTCCGAGTGCGGAGAATGGGCGGAACATATTGCAGGCGCGGCGCTGGCCGTTGCGATCCTGACTCCCGAGCCAACCGAAAAATTCCAAACGATGTTCGACGCGGGCCAGGCCGCGGCGTATATGCAGCTCGCAGCGTGGGAAGTTGGAGTCGGCTCCTGCCCTGCCTCGATCTACCAACCTGAGAAGGCGCGCGAGATTTTAGAATTCCCATCCGATCTCCATTTGCGAATCGTGCTCTCGTTTGGTTATCCAGCGGACGAAGAAAAGTTAACCTCCGCACCAAAGAAAGGCGGGCGAAGGTTGCTGGGGGAAGTGGCACATTGGAATCAATGGTGATACTCCCGCGCCGGCTGTCATCATGGATATTCAAGACACCGGTTGGAGAGTGAACGACCAGCCGCAAGCCAAGGTCACCCTGCAAGTGACTCCCGCCGATCACCCACCCTTCCAAGCCGTGATCACCCAGACGTTTGATGTCTTTGACCTGGGTTCACTGGCGCCGGGAGCACAGGCGCAGGTGCGCTTCGATCCCAATAACCCGAGCAAGATCGTGATCGAATCATTGGGCGCGGCAGCCGGCGGCATGGTGGCGCCCGGCATGATGGTGCCTAATGCTATGACATCGTTGGATAAGTAACAAAAAGTGGACACATGCTCGTGTCCACTTTTTATTTTGAACGATTCTACTTTCAGGCAAGCCCGGCAAAATAATCGGTTTTGATTTGATGAGCGGCAATTCCGAGCTTATGCAACGTTTCTGTCAACGAATCCACCATGCTGCGCGGACCGGAAATATAGAATAAGCAATTCCGATAATCCGGCAGCGCTGAGCGAATCGTTTGCGGGCTGAGACGCCCGACTTGGCCCTTCCAAGAGGAAGGCAAATTGCTATTGTCCGTCACGCTATAGATCGTCCGAATGCCCAATTCAGTTTGGGCGCGCTCAAAGACATCCTTGTAGACAAAATCATTGACTGTCGCAGCCGTGTAAAACAATGTAATCGGTCTGCGCTGACGGTTATCCAATAGATATTTGATCATGCTTCTGAAGGGTGTGATCCCGATGCCACCCGCGATCAGAACCACCTTTTGCTGCGGATCCTCAGGCAAAACAAAGTCACCCGCCAATTGTGCCGCCACGATCTCCGTATCCTTATCCATCGCAAGCATGGCTTTCTTGAACGAACTGGACTGTGGATAGAACTTGACACCCAAGCGCAAATTACGCTCGCTGGGCGAAGATGCAATCGTGAAATAACGGCGATTGCCACGGCTGTCAGTCCCGGGATGACCGAGCGTCCATTCCATGTACTGGCCGGGAACAAACGCAAACCTGCGCGGGGCGGGGAAAACAAATTCGTAGGTATCCGGCGCGATGCGATTCTTTTCCTTGAGCTTAAGCACAAGCTTATCCTTGGAGCCGACGATATACGAGAACACGTTCCCAACCAGGATGGAAAGTTCAGGTGTGATAAACAATCCGCCAAAATGGAATTGAGGAGTGAATAAGAACCCGACCAGCGCGCCATACCAAATCCGCCATTTTCGGGTAGGTGGAGTGGTGAGCGGCTCGGTCAGGATGATGAAGGCAAAGAACAGCAGCGGTGAGTAGAGAACGAGTTTTTGGGTCGAGGTGATGAAATCAGCGCCCGTGAACAAACCCGAGACAAAGATGGCCGCCACGGACGTGAGCAAAAAGCTGAGCACCATATCGAAGCGCCCAAGTTTGCGGACAACCAGCAGGCCACCAATGACCACAAAGGCCAGCATCGCTCCCGATCCCACCCACCAACTGGCGGATTGGTTAATCGTAAAGTAGGTCAGTGCGACTGCGAAGGCTGCCGGATTAAACAAATGTTTCCCCTTGATGGCGATCACATATTTCGAAGCGTTGGCAATCACCGCGGCCCAGCCTAAAAACCACAAGTCGTTGTAAGACTGGATGGGCGTGATGATGAGCGCCAGGATCAAAGCCGTGATGTAGACCGACTCCACGTTGGCCGGTACTTTAAAAATCCAGGCGAAGAGGCGGTTCGTGATCACCGAGATGAAAAGTAAAAACGCAACCGACAGCAGCAGTGCAAACGGATTAGAAGTAGGCGTGGCAATGCTGATGAAAAGCGCAACAACCAACAGGCCGATCAAATAATACAGCACCAGCCGATACATCGTGATGCGGTTCAACTGGTTATCAATGAAACGAATCATTTAACTCACCTTAAATAATCTCACCACAGAGATCACAGAGAATGCAGAGAATCCCTTTTAAAGCCTTTGGGGTAAAAGTACAACCTACTCATTCAAAACAAACCTGGCAAAGCCTGTAGTATAGGTGGCCTGTTTATCCCTATCAATCATATACCCTTCAAAGCCCGGCAGAACTTCGATGAAGTCAATCCCAGAACGGCCCATGGCAAAGGCGGCGGTGGCAAAACGGTCGGCTTCATAGACATCCGGGCCGATCACGGTCAGGCTCATGATGTCGGTAATTTCCTGTCCCGGATTCAAGGGGTTATAGATATGCTGTCCACGCACATACGTGCCGGAAGTTGCCACGCCGCAATCCGAGACCGATAAGACCTTGACGATCTCATCCATGTTGAACGGGTTGCGAATCCCGACGCGCCACTTTTCGCCTTGAGCGTTCTTTCCGCAGGCTTGTATATCTCCGCCCGCATCCACATAGAAATTCTCGAACCCCTTTTTGCGCAGGATCTCAGCGGCATTATAGATCGCCCAGCCTTTGACGATCCCGGACGGATCAATGAGGTCCTTGTGATGAATATCGAAATAGCCGTTCGACTCGCGGCGGGTTTGCTCGGCCAACTCGAAGATGAGCTTCATATCCTGGCTGGCGTTCGCAAACTTCAACTCGCCGCGATTGAGGCGCGAGATTTCGCTGGTATCTTTATACGTGCTGAATTTATCGTCCACATACTGGAAGTAATCGAACACTTCAGCAAGGAGCGAATCATCATCGGCGGCGGCATCCACAACCTCCAGCGTGACCGGCATACCCATCAGGATGCGCGTCTGCTTCACAAGATCAATGAGCACTGGCCAGCGCCGATTGTAGGGACATGGCGAAGCCCTCGCTGGTCAGCGTGGCGCCGGAGATGATGTTTACATTAGCAGATTGCGCCTGGATGGCTTCCTGTTGAAGGTAGGGCATGGCAAAGGCGTTGATCTGCTGGGAGGTGCGGCGGTCGCTCGGATATTGCAGGAACTGGACATCCGCAATTTTCCCGTTTTGGACGGTGGCCTGAACCTGCACCAAACCGTAATTAACATCAATCGTCGGTCCGGTATAGGTTCCATTCTTGAAACCACTTGCGGTAGATGATCCCGAGCTGGAGGCAGGCGCCTGCTGCGCTGACGAATTGGATGAGGGCGCATTCGAGGCTGTATTCGAAGCCGGAGCGCCCGCAGATGAACCAGACGCGTCCACACTCGCGCCCGAAGTGGGCGCGGCGGAAGCGGTTGATCCGGCGCTGGAATTGGTCAGCCGTTCATGAATGGCGTAGGCGATGAAGGCGAAGACCACAAAGGCGGACAGGAAGAGCTTTTTGAGTGTCTGACTGAAATTGGAGCTGGAATTGGATCGGTTTCGTGACATAGGTCTCCTCTGGCAGTGTTATGTTGGCAAAATGATAGCAGAGGCAGATGACAGGCAGATGAAAGAAGGGCAAGGGATGGGGGAAAAGGGAAAGAGGGGAGGAAGGGAAAGGGAAAGAGGAAAAGGCGGCTTTTGTTGTAAAATAAAGGCAGGAGCCACAAATGGCACTTATTACGGACAAAATCCAGATATATCTCGACCAGCTCTCGGAGCCGCTTCAAGCAGAAGTACTGCACTTCGTTGAATATCTGCTTGAAAAAGTTTTGCACCAAACAATCGCCGAAGATAAAGCCTGGTATAGTTTTTCATTCAACCAGGCGATGAGCGGCATGGAAGAGGAAGAAGAACTTTATACTCTCGACGATCTGAAAGTGAGATTCTCGTGAAGCAGGCGGGGCAGATCATCCTCTTTCGATTTCCACAAACAAATCTGGATGAAGGCAAACTTCGCCCTGCGCTTTTATTAAACAAATTACCGGGGGATTATGATGACTGGCCATATTAAGTTCATTCGTCAAAAGCAGTTCACTATGAGAGAGGGACGACATGGCAGATGATCATTGCTTTATCAGTTACTCCACCGCAGATGCACTGGAGTTTGCACGCAGACTCGCCGACGAGTTACAGGGCGGTGAAGATACTTTTATCAAAACATGGTTTGACAAGCGCGACATTGACCCTGCCCGCGATTGGGATGATCAGATCGTAGAGGGGATTCGAGACTGCAAGTATATGTTGTTCGTAATGACGAAAGACAGCACTTCACAAGGCTCGATGTGCAAAAACGAATGGAATTGGGCGTTGAAGTATAAAAAGCCAGTCGTGCCCATTCGCTTGCAAAAAGAGGCAGAGCAACCGTTTGGATTGGGTAACCGCCAATGGATTGATTTCACGGGAGAGTTTGAACATGGATTGTCACGGCTAAGATTATTCCTGCGCGAAATGGATTCACCAAAAGGCAGCCTTCAATCATTGAAAGACCGCCATGCAGATGCCGAACGCGACCTGCGTCGAGCCAAGCCCCAAGACCAGCCACGCATTCAAGCTGACATTGATGAACTCAATAAACAAATTGAGTCCCAACAAAAGATCGTTGATGACCCTCAAGCTGCGAAAGAACAGACACAAAAGAACATCGAAGCCGGACTCGAGCGCGAACGCCAGCCGGAAAAGCCGATTACAGGTAAAGCCTCGACTAAATTCATCAATCCACCGCCGGGAGTTGCTCCCTCTTATTTCCAAGATCGTTCTTCGGAAACAAAAGAAATCGTCCGCTTCCTGCATGACGATGCTCAACGCATGTTGACCGTCGTGGGGCGCGGCGGCGTGGGCAAGACCGCCATGGTCTGCAGATTGCTCAAGCATTTGGAAAATGGCACCTTACCGGATGACTTGGCAAAGACCTTTGGTGAAACAAAAGTGGACGGCATTGTTTACTTGAGCGAGAGCGGCAGTCATCGCGTCAACTTCGCCAACATCTTTGCGGACTTGAGCAAACTCCTGCCCACCGAAACCGCTAATTCACTGGAAACCATTTACAAAAATCCGCAAGTCAGTTCAGCCGCCAAAATGAGCGCTTTGGTAGATAAGTTTCCTTCCGGGAAAGTTGTACTTTTGCTCGATAATATCGAGCCACTCATTAACGTGGAAACCTTCAGTATCGGCGACGCGGAGCTTGATGAAAGCCTGTGCGCTTTTTTGTACGGCGAGCATAGCGCCCTGAAAATCATCCTGACAACGCGTATTGCCCCACGCGGACTAAACCTGTGCGAACCGGGGCGCCAACGCGTGTTGCCTCTGGATGAAGGACTGGAATCACCTTATGCCGAGAATATCTTACGCGAGATGGATTCGGACGGAAAACTCCGACTCAAAAACGCACCTGCAGAATTACTCGCACATGCCCGCGAGCATACACGCGGCTATCCACGCGCCCTGGAAGCCTTATTTGCCATCCTTGCATCCGACCGTTACACTTCGTTGGAGGAAATCTTGGCTACTGCCGAAAATTACCTGCCCGATGAGGTAGTGGAAGCGCTGGTGGGCGAGGCCTTCAGCCGCCTCGATGCGAACGCACAAAAGGTGATGCAGGCGCTGGCAATTTATAACCGCCCGGTCACTCCCGCTGCTATAGATTATTTGCTTGCGCCGCACTTACCCAGCATTGACAGTGCCCCAGTGCTTAACCGATTAGTGAACATGCAATTTGTACGGCGTGAGAGCGGCAAATACTATTTGCACCCAGTCGATCGTGAATATGCCTTGAGCAGAATCCCAACAGAAGAAGGTGAAACAGATTGGGATCAAAAGTCGCTTACAACCAACGCGGCAGATTACTTCGCGCAAGCCCGCAAGCCGCGCGAAGAATGGAAAAAACTGGACGATCTCGCCGCTCAATTGGCGGAATTTGACCTGCGCTGCGCCGCTGGAGATTACGACACTGCCGCAGGTGTATTGACTGATATTGATTTTGACTACTTACTATTGTGGGGACATTATCGGCTAACATTCGGACTTTACGAGAAGGTATATAAAAATGTGAATGACAAAGTTTTGAAAGAATCCGTTATTGGAAATATGGGTACAACTTGCTTCTACACAGCACAATATCAAAACGCATTACATTATCATGGCATTGCACTTAAAATAGCAGAGGAAGAAGGAAGTAAAACAGGTCAGTCCGTTTGGATAAATTGGATAGCAAATTCATATAGAAATTTGGGAAGAATTCAAGATTCAATAACTCAGTACGAATTATCACTTAAACTAGCAAAAGAAACTAGTAATAGGAAAAATGAAGGAATTGCACTCGGCAACCTAGGGCTGGCGTATGCTGATTTGGGCGAGGCGCACAAAGCCATCGAGTTTCATGAGCAAGCCTTGACGATTGTTCGTGAAATCGGTGACCGCCGCGGCGAAGGCAATGCTCTCGGCAATCTGGGGAGTGCGTATGCGGACTTGGGCGATACACACAAAGCCATCGAGTTTTATGAGCAGCATTTGGCAATCGCGCGTGAAATCGGCGACCGAAGGGGCGAATCAATTAGCCTAGGTAATATGGGACTTGCCCTGTTGAGCCTGGAAAACCATCAAAAAGCATCAGATGTTCTTTTGCAATCCATTAAACTTGCCGATGAAATTTCATATCCAATTGCACAAAACGAGGCGCGCTGGGACCTTGCACAAGTTTATCTTTTCCAAAACGATTTCGTCAATGCCCGCGCTACTATCGAAGCCGCGCTTCAATATGATGTGCCACAATTCAATCACAATGCAAGCGTTCTGCAAGGAATCATCACCCTGCGGCAGGAAAATGTGAATGCTGCAAATCAGGCTTTCAAGCGCGCCATCGCGCAGGCGGATGAAATCCTTGCCAAAACGCCCGATTATTACGATGCGCTGGATGCGAAGGGGTTGGCGTCCTGCGGGTTGGCAATCTGTGATGATAAGAAATATGTTGCCGAAGCCATTGAAACCTTCCGTGCGGCGCGCAAGATCGCACCACACGCGGGGGTGGTCAAACGAGTGCTGAGGTTGTTCGATGAACTGG
>PMLN01000346.1 GCA_003158885.1 Anaerolineae bacterium | reverse complement strand
CCTTTATAGTATGTCATCTTATAGCCTTGTTTGCGCATGGCCACCGAAGCAATCGAAAGCCGGCCGTAAGATGAGTTAAATTTCGCGTCGACAGTAAATGTAGATCGAAGGTTATCTTCAAGGGTCCCAAAACCCGGAAGCAATTGTCCTTGACATATAGCAGGGATCTCGCACTCGGCAATTTTAAGCACGGTCGGCAGGATATCCACGCTGTTGGTTGGAGAATGAACATCATTCCTGGTTTTCTGAGACGGTGCAGATACCAGCAATGGCACATGCACACCTGGGTCGAACATCAACGGAGAAATATGTCCCACGACTCCCCGTTCGAACATCTCTCCATGGTCCGAGGTGAGAATAAAACATGTCCGATCCAACTCGCCTGAGGCATCCAGCGCATCAAGGAATCGACCGAATTCCCAGTCCACATTTGCCACATATGCGTCATATTTCTGCCTCTGGGACTGCATGCTCTTTTCAGATCGCCGGTTACCAAGGATATGGTTTGGCTTCCGCGTCGGCTTCCAGCCATCCTGATTAAACATGTCAATAAACTCCTGGCGCGGCGTATAGGGAGCATGAGGTGACCACAAATGAAAATACGCGAAGAAGGGCTGCTGGAGTTGTTTGATTTTCGAAAGTAGGCCGCTAAAAACGTCGCCCAATTGATAATATATTTTATAGTCTTCATTATGGGGAATACCAAGGGGATAATCATTGACTGAAATCGCGTTTATACGAGACCCAAAAAGCATCCGGTCAATCAGACCAAAGACCAGCGATTTTGGGGATTCATTGACACGTGCAAAGAAATCGTCGTAGGCATAATAGCCGGCTGGTTCATCGTTCTTGAACCACGGACCAACCATCTGGTTCAGGAAGCCAAAAGAACCTGGCGGCAAACGCATATCAATATTTGAACGAAACTCGCTGAGGAGCAACTCCGCCCAGACATTTTGACCGAAGCCCGCACGGTCATATTTCTTTCCCAGCAGTGAAAAGATATTATTCTCCTCAAACGCCGGCGCCACCTGACCTTCTTCATTAGTCGCCCGGTGCGTCCAGGGATACAGCCCCGTCAGGAGTGAAGCAGTGCCGGGTACGGTAAAACTCCCTGCCGAATAATGCGAGTGATAGACTGTGGATCTCTGTGCCAGCCGCTCGAAGTTGGGTGTGGTCCTTCTCCCGTATCCATATAATGACAGGTTGTCTGCCGACATCGCATCAAAAACAAGAACAATGATATTCGGCGAATTGGCACCCAGTGGACCGGGAGCAATCAACTGCGAAAAGGCCAATGCAACCGGCGCGCTCGCAGCCATCTTTAGAAAATCTCTGCGACTCATGGAGGACATATTTGATTCACTCTATAAAAGGTTTCGAAACACAACCACGATAACGCACAACAAACTGATGGGTACTGATAGGTAGAGAAAGATAACCGCGTTTTCGGCAATAGATTCAACCACCTTGCGTACGGCACGAATCCATCCGGCGAAAAAAGCCAAAACGCCTGCCGCAAGAATGATCTGGGCCAGATAGAGGGGAAAGGTAGTGGAGTAAACCACAGGGTTATCGAAATGATACTCAAAGAACATAATGGGAATCAATGTCGCTGCAATGAACACGCTTCCGCGGCTGACAAATACTTCACAAAACCACTTCCGTGGAAGCAGAAAGCATACAACCACCACGACCAGAAGTACGAACAAGCTTTCAATCAAATTGGTCGCCATGAGATAACTGAAGATCGCACCGATTTCGCCGTACGGTAAATAATCCAGCCAACTGGGCAGCTTCCACAGCACCCAACCGATCGTCCAGCCATAAACAAGGATCACGATGATCGCATAAACGGGATAAAGTTGGGCCAGGCGAGGCAATCTATTTTTGAAGAACAAATCTTTTCGACCTTTCCACAAAACTGCAGGGAATAGGAAATAGTAATTAGGAAATAGGTCATGGATCATGGTTTTTCTCAGAGTCGGAGAAGAAACCGCGAAGCCCGCAAAGATCTCTTATTTTCCTGACGTACTTGGGCGCTTCGCGTTGAAAGAATGACTAAACACAAGTTCATCATGGACTTTGGGAACACCATACTGGTCACAAGTTATACACTAGGCATAAACAAAAGTCAACGAGCAAACCTCCTCCTTGCCTATGATCTTCTCAAAGGCCAGGGTGAATCCACGTTTTGCTATTTTTTCAACGCGCAGGGCGCAAAGTACGCCAAGAAAAAGCCTTGCGCTCTTTGTGTGCTTCGCGTTTCGTTCTTCAACTTTGATAAAGCCATCCTCCCTTGCCCTATTTTCCCGTTTCCCGTAGAATGAACCCATGTCGAACGATGATGTAACACCGATCCGCCAGCAATACCTTGAAATCAAGCGGGATTACCCGACCACGATCCTCTTCTTCCGTCTCGGCGATTTCTACGAGACGTTCGATGAAGATGCCGAGACCATCTCACGCGAATTGGACATTGTGTTAACCTCCCGCCCCATCGGCAAGGGAGTGCGTGCGCCGCTGGCAGGCATCCCCTACCATGCCGTTGAAAACTACCTCGCCCGCCTGATCGAAAAGGGCTACCATGTTGCGATCTGCGAACAGATCGGAGAGGAACCGGAAAAAGGACTGTTTACGCGTAAAGTGGTGCGGGTGGTGACACCCGGGACCGTGATCGAGCCGGGGCTTCTGCCGGGGGATGCGAACAATTATCTGGCATCGGTCATCCTGGAAGAGAAAATGGCCGCAGTCGCTTACGCCGACATTACCACCGGAGAATTTGCCGCGACCGAACTGCCGATCGAAGCGCTGCGGGCGGAATTCGCGCGGCTCCATCCTGCAGAAATCATTCACCCTGATCCCCTCCCCCAAAATTGGGAAAAGGAGTGGGGCGAGGAAGTTCATTTGACCCCGTTTCCCGCCTGGCGATTCGAACCCGGAAAATGCGAAGAGACGTTATTGGTTCACTTCAAGGCCTCCACGCTGGAGGGTTTCGGACTCAAAGGACAAAGCCTTGCCATCCGTGCGGCAGGAGCCATCCTCCAATATCTAAAAGAGACCCAGCCCGATTCGCTCAATCTATTAACGGGTTTCCGCTTCTATAGTTTAAATGAATTCATGACTCTGGACGCCTCGGCGCGGCGCAATCTTGAACTCGAAGAAACACTGCGAGGCGAACGGCAAGGCTCATTGCTCGGCACGCTCGATTGCACCGTCACACCCATGGGCAAACGACTGATCCACCAATGGGTCAGCCAGCCATTACTTAATATCGAAAAAATCAAGGCGAGGCAGGCCGGCCTTCAATATTTCTTCGAGCGCGGGATGGAACGCGCCGAAGTGCGCGCCGCGCTCAAGCCCTTAGCTGACTTGGAAAGGTTGGTAAACCGTGTGATGGCAGGCCATGCCCAGCCGCGTGATTTAGTGGCTATGCGAAACACGCTAAAAGAATTGCCCGGCGTGGTGGCTGCAATCGGTAAACCGATCCTTGCACTTCCCAAAATCGAACTGGCCAATGAAGAATTGTCCCTGCTTGAGTCATCCATTGACGATGACCCGCCCGCCACACTCCAAAACACGGGCATCATCCGCACGGGATATTCGCAGGAGCTTGATTCGGTCATCGAGGCCTCCAAGCACGCCCGCGATTGGATCGCCAATCTCGAAGCCGTCGAGCGGGAACGAACCGGGATCAAAACGTTGAAGGTCGGGTACAACAAAGTCTTTGGCTATTACATTGAAATTTCACGCGGCGCGGCGGATAGGGCGCCGGAAAATTACATCCGCAAACAAACCCTGGTCAACGCCGAGCGCTTCATCACCCCGGAGATGAAGGAATACGAAACGCTGGTGTTGAACGCCGAAGAACGCATCCGCGAGATCGAACTGCGCTTGTTCCGGGAAATTTGCGCAGCGCTTTCAAAGTCGGCTCACAAACTTCTGGGAATCGCCAGGGCGCTGGCAGAGCTGGATGTGCTGGCGGCGCTGGCGGAAACATCCGCCTTGGGAGGCTATATCTGCCCTGAAGTGCTGGAAGGAAGCGAGCTGGAAATCCACGAGGGAAGACATGCGGTGGTGGAGCAAAGCCTGCACGGAAATTCCTCGACCGGTTCCGCGCGATACGTTCCGAACGATGTCATCTTCGAAAAGGGTGAGATCGTGCGCGTCATCACCGGGCCGAACATGTCGGGCAAATCAACCTATCTGCGGCAAACCGCGCTGATCGTGCTGATGGCGCAAATGGGTTCGTTCGTGCCGGCCGCCTCTGCCAGAATCGGATTGGTGGACCGCATCTTCACGCGCATCGGGGCGCAGGATGAAATCCACGCCGGGCAATCCACGTTCATGGTCGAGATGATCGAGGCGGCCAACATCCTGCACCATGCCACTTCCCGCTCGCTTTTGATCCTGGATGAAATCGGGCGCGGCACAAGCACGTACGATGGGCTTTCGATTGCCTGGGGGATCATCGAATACATCCACAATCATCCGCATCTGCGCGCCAAGACGCTTTTCGCAACGCATTACCATGAGTTGACCCAACTGGCAGATTTGTTACCCGGCGTCCGCAATTACAATGTGGCCGTCACCGAGGCCGACGGCACAGTTGTATTCCTGCACAAGATCATCGCTGGCGGAGCGGATAAATCCTACGGCATTCATGTGGCACAACTGGCGGGACTGCCCGCGCCGGTTATCCAGCGCGCAAATGAGATCATGCATGAACTTGAAAAAACATCAGGCCGCGGGGTAAACATCAACCCGCAAATGGCACAGCAGGCGGCTCTTTTCCCGGAGACCAGTCCCCTGCTCGATGAACTCGGCGCGCTGGATGTCAATTCGCTTGCCCCCATCGAGGCCTTGAATAAACTGTTCGAATGGCAAAAGAAGTACTTGAAATAAGCGAACATCCAGGAAACTTTTTATGCTGCCGCGCATCGAGCAACCGGAAACGATGATTTCAAAATCATGCCAAGGGGCATTGGAAGTTTGCACTTCCTGTAGAATGAGGATATGGAAAAGCAGATGAAAGTTGCAATTCTGGCCGGAGGTCTCGGCACACGTCTTTCAGAAGAAACCACCGTGAAGCCCAAGCCCATGGTGGAGATCGGCGGCAGGCCGATCCTTTGGCATATCATGAACATCTATGCGTACTATGGATTCAAGGAGTTCGTGATCGCGCTGGGCTACCGCGGCGATCTGATCAAAGATTATTTTATCAACTACCATTATCACGAACGCAGTCTCACGGTTCAATTGAAGAACGGGGAGATCGCCACCCACCACGGCAACAGCGAGGATTGGATCGTGCACCTGCTCGATACCGGCGTGGATACCAACACGGGCGGACGCGTGAAGCGCGTGGCGGAATTCGTCGGGGACGAACCGTTCATGCTGACCTACGGTGACGGTGTGAGCAATATCCATATTCCCAGCCTGATCGAATTTCACCGCGCCCAAAAGAAGCTGGCAACGCTCACAGCCGTGCGTCCCCCGGCGCGCTTCGGTCAAATGGTGATCGAGAATGGCAAAGTCACGCAGTTCAAGGAAAAACCACAAATCGGCGAAGGCTGGATCAACGGAGGCTTCTTCGTCCTGCAGCCGGAAGTGGTTAAGTACATCGAGGGCGACCAGACGGCTTGGGAATACGAGTCGCTGGAAAAGATCGCAGCGGATGGACAACTCGCCGCCTATCCACACGAAGATTTCTGGCAAAGCATGGATACCCTGCGGGATGTGAACCTGCTGGAAAAGTTATGGCGGGAAGGCAGCGCACCGTGGAAGCTATGGAACTAAAGCGCGGGTTCTGGCTGGATCGCCCCACCTTCGTCACGGGCGGGACCGGATTGGTCGGAAGCTGGCTGGTGAGGCGTTTAATCGAGGCCGGCGCCGATGTAGTCTGTCTCGTCCGTGATTGGGTGCCGCAGAGCGAATTGGTGCGCACGAATTTAATGGAACAGGTAAAAGTCGTGCGCGGCGATATCCGCGAGCGCGAAACGGTTGAGCGCACGCTGGGCGAATACGAAATTGACACGGTCATCCATTTGGCGGCGCAGACGATCGTCACGATTGCGAATCGGAATCCGCTCTCGACCTTCGAGACCAACATCGCTGGCACATGGAATCTTCTGGAGTCGTGCCGGCGAAGCCCAAGTGTCAAGCAAATCGTGATCGCATCTTCCGACAAGGCCTATGGCGATCAGGAAACCCTGCCCTACAATGAAAATACGCCGCTTCAAGGGAGGCATCCCTACGATGTAAGCAAATCCGCGGCAGACTTGATCGCGAATACGTATGCCGCCAGTTTTGACCTGCCGGTTGCGATCACCCGCTGCGGAAATTTTTATGGCGGCGGGGATTTGAATTGGAACCGGATCATCCCCGGCACGATCCGCTCGATCCTGCGCGGGCAAAATCCGATCATCCGCTCGGACGGCAAATATATCCGCGATTATTTTTACGTGGAAGACGGTGCGGCGGCATACATGCTGCTAGCAGAAAAACTGGCGGAACACCCCGAACTCAAGGGTGAAGCATTTAACTTCTCGAACGAGATCCAGGTGACCGTGTGCGAGATCGTGGAACACATCCTAAGATTGATGAACTCAGATCTTAAACCGGAAATCCGCAATGAGACCGCCAACGAAATCCGCCATCAATATCTCAGCGCTGAAAAAGCGCGGCGGGTCTTGAACTGGCATCCGCTTTTCCAACTGGATGAGGGCCTGAAGAAAACCATTGAATGGTATCGAAAGTTTTTTGACGATGAACACAAAAGCTGAGGCGCTGCGCGCCCAAATCCTGTCCCTCACGGCCGATTATTTTTCGGAGGCCTTTCCGCGGCGCGAATTCATTCCCGGTCAAAGCAGTGTGCCGGTCTCCGGCCGGGTCTTCGACGAAACCGACCTGCAATCCCTGATGGATTCTTCGCTGGATTTCTGGCTGACCACCGGCAGATTCGCGCACCAATTCGAAATCGAGTTCGCGCGTTTCTTCCACATGCGCCATGCCATTCTGGTGAACTCCGGTTCTTCGGCGAATTTGCTGGCGCTGACCTGTCTCACCTCGCCCACCTTGGGTGAACGCCAAATCAAGCCGGGGGATGAAGTTATCACGGTCGCCACCGGCTTCCCCACCACCGTCAACCCAATCTTTCAAAATAATCTGGTGCCGGTATTTGTGGATGTGGATATACCCACTTACAACATCGATACAACGCAATTGGACGCGGCGCTCTCCTCAAAAACACGCGCCGTGATGATCGCCCATACGCTGGGCAACCCCTGCGACCTGGATGCGATCACCGCCTTTTGCAAACAGCATAACCTGTGGCTGATCGAGGATTGCTGTGACGCGGTTGGGGCGATATATAACGATCAACCCGTCGGCAGGTTTGGTGACGTAGCCACTGTGAGTTTTTATCCGGCACATCACATCACCATGGGCGAAGGCGGCGCAGTCCTGACCGATAAACCCAAACTCAAGAAATTGATCGAGTCTTTTCGCGACTGGGGTCGTGATTGCTGGTGCGATCCCGGCAAGAAAAACACCTGCGGCAAGCGCTTCGACTGGCAGTTAGGCGAATTACCGCACGGCTACGATCACAAATACACCTATTCGCACATCGGCTATAATATGAAAGCCACCGATATGCAGGCTGCCGTCGGCGTTTCACAATTAAAGAAACTGCCAGCCTTTATCCAAAAGCGCCGCGAGAATTTCAATTACCTATATCAAAGGTTGAGCGCGCTGCAGGATTTCTTCATTCTCCCACAAGCGACGCCCAACTCGAATCCGTCCTGGTTTGGCTTCCCGATTTACGTTCGACCGGAAGCCGCCTTTACACGCGAAGAAGCTGTCCGCTGGCTGGAGGATCACAAAATAGGCACACGGCTGTTATTCGGCGGCAATCTCATCCGACAGCCCGCTTATCGGAATCAAAATTATCGTGTGGTGGGCGAGCTTAAACGGGCCGATGAAGTGATGCAGCGCGTCTTCTGGATCGGGGTTTATCCCGGCTTAACCACGCAGATGCTCGATTATGTTTGCGACATGCTGACGCAGTTATGTGAGACCGTCGTATGAGGACGCAAAACCCTTTGGCTTCCGATCTGGATCACATCCTCGATCATACGCGTGACCTGTGGGATGAATTGCGCGGTCAGCAGATCTTTATCACAGGCGGAACGGGTTTCTTTGGCTGCTGGCTGTTGGAAAGTTTTATTTGGGCAAATGAAAATTTGAATCTGGATGCTCATGCAACGGTATTGACCCGTTCACCGGAAGCCTTTCAAGTCAAAGCGCCGCATCTGGCAGGCAACGAAGCGGTTACACTGATCCAAGGCGATGTCCGCACGTTTGATTTCCCATCCGGCACATTCAGCCACATCATCCACGCCGCGACAGAAACCAGCACGAAACTGAACGACGAAAATCCGTTATCGATGCTGGATACCATCGTCGCAGGCACGCGACATACACTGGATTTTGCAAAAACCTGTGGCACGAAAAAATTCCTATTAACCAGTTCCGGCGCGGTTTACGGAAAACAGCCGCCCGAATTGACCCACATCCCCGAGGATTATCCGGGCGCGCCCGATCCCATGGATCCAAAGTCTGCATACGGCCAGGGGAAAAGAATCGCCGAGCATTTATGCACCCTGTATGCACGTGACACGGGGATAGAAATGAAGATCGCCCGCTGTTTTGCCTTCGTCGGGCCATACCTGCCACTCGATGTTCATTTCGCCATCGGGAATTTTATCCGGGATGCCATGAACGGCGGACCAATCATCGTTAAAGGCGATGGTACTCCCTACCGTTCCTATCTTTATGCGGCAGACCTTGCCGTTTGGTTGTGGACGATATTGTTTAAAGGAAAATCCTGCCGTCCATATAATGTGGGCAGCGATGAAGCAGTATCCATTGTAGAAGTAGCTGAACAAGTAGCACATTGTTTTTCGCCGATACTTCAAGTTGAGATTCGCGGTAGGCCAAATCGAAATCGACAAGAACCTGCTGAGCGCTACATACCTGATGCTGATAGGGCAAAGAATGAGTTGGGATTGGGCAAACTAACTTCACTGAGGGATGGGATCGCTCGAACAATTTGTAGTCAACAAGGATGATTGGATGAAAGCTGCTGCTAGAGCTTGCCCGATTTGTAATGATACGCAAGCAGATGTCTTACACACGCAAAGATTTGAATTGCCTGCGGGGCACCCACTTTCAAATGGATATGATGTGGTTGTTTGCTTGCGATGCGGCTTTATATACGCAGACTCTTCTGTAAAGCAAGCAGACTATGACCGGTTTTACGCAGAATATTCAAAGTATGAAGATTCGAGAACCGGCACAGGCGGTGTAAACAACCAATACGATTGGGAGCGCCAGCAGGAGACTGCCCGTCAAATTACAAAATTCCTTCAGAATGCAAATTCAAGTATTTTGGATGTTGGATGCGCCAACGGAGGAATGCTCAAGGCATTACGTGAGCTTGAATACCAAAAGCTATGCGGTATTGATCCCTCCTCGGCGTGTGTGGAAAATACGCGGCGACTTGGGATTGAAGCGTATCAGGGATCATTGTTCCAACCCTTCAAAGAACACGCGTACGACTGCATCATCCTATCTCACACACTGGAACATATTCACGATATACAAAGTGCGTTAAACTGGATCGAAACCAATTTAAAAACTGGCGGCACGATTTATATAGAAACGCCGGACGCGTCTCGTTATGCAGATTTTATTTATGCACCGTTACAAGATTTCAACACTGAGCATATCAATCACTTTTCATTAACATGTCTTAAGAATCTCATGAATGAACATGGTTTTATTTTTATGGAGGGAGAAGCAAAAACATTGGTCACCGGACCACAAATCTTCTATCCGGCGATTTACGGATTTTGGAAACAAAATAACAAAAGCAAGTACAATCTCATTAAAGATGAAGATTTGCGAATCGCAATCGATGAATATATTCGGCGATCCAATGAGCTGCTGGCCAGAATCGACGCTCGTTTGCAAGAAACTCTCACTCGTTCTACCGGGATTATTGTTTGGGGAACAGGACAATTGGCGCTGAAACTGCTTGTTGAAACATCACTTGCCAATGCAAATATTATTTCTTTCGTGGACAATAATCCTATAAATCAAGGGAAGTCTATACGTGGCGTGCCTATTATTGCCCCCAGTCAAATTCCCGATTCGGAAACACCCATCTTGATCACAACACTTCTACATCATCAGGCTATTGCCAGGCAAATAAAGGATATGGGATTAAGGAACGAGATCGTTTTCTTAATGGAGTAGGATTAAGAAGAATTACATATTCTGAGTTTCATGCTAGCTGCATCGGAGTTAATAAATGGTCCGCGTCTCAGACTATATTGCCAACACATTATCAAATTTCGGCGTCCGCCATGTCTTCATGCTGACCGGCGGCGGCTCGATGTTTCTCAACTATGCCATTGGCACACATCCAAAGATCAAAACCATATTCAATCATCACGAGCAGGCCAGCGCCATGGCTGCCGAAGGCTATGCACGAATCACGAATACGCCGGGTGTGATCAACGTTACCACCGGGCCGGGCGGTATCAATGCGCTCAACGGGGTTTTCGGAGCATGGATCGATTCGATCCCCATGCTCATCCTTTCAGGACAGGTGAAGCGCGAAACTTATATTCGAACTTATGACCTGCCCGACTTGCGCCAGCTTGGCGATCAGGAAGCGGATATCATTTCGATGGTGCGCGGCATCACCAAGTACGCAGTCACCGTCACCGATCCAAAAACAATTCGGTATCATCTGGAGAAAGCATGGAAGATTTCGCGCAGCGGGAGACCCGGTCCATGCTGGCTGGATATTCCGATTGATGTGCAATCGAGCCAAGTGGATGAAACCACGCTGGAAGGATTTGAATCGGCATCTGAGGCGAAGTCGGACTCAGTTAAATTAACGGAATTCGTTACAGAAACCCTGGAGCGATTAAGAAACGCCCAGCATCCCGTTATCCTGGCCGGAACCGGAGTTCGCCTTGCTGATGCAGTGGACATCTTCAACGAGGTTGTCCACAAACTCGGCATCCCTGTTACCACAGGCTGGACTCATGATTTAATCGATTCTGATGATCCCGTTTTCTGCGGGCGTCCCGGAACGATCGGTACACGCCCCGGCAACTTCGCTGTCCAGAACTCGGATGTATTATTGATCCTCGGCAGCCGTCTCAATATCCGCCAGACCGGATATACGTTCAAATCATTTGCACGCGCCGCCTACAAAATCTGGGTGGATATCGACCCGGCAGAATTGCACCGCCCCACCATCCAGCCTGACCTGCCCATCATCGCAGACGCAAAAGAGTTCCTGCTGGAAGCGAAGCGCCAACTTGAAAACCACAAATGGGACAGCACCCAACATGCAGGTTGGCTGGCCTGGTGCAAAGAGCGGCAGGCACGTTATCCGGCAGTCCTGCCAAAGCATCGGACCTTCAATGGAAAAATCAATCCATATTATTTCATGGAAGTGTTGTTCGAGCGGCTCAAATCGGATGACGTTGTCGTGACGGGCAACGCGACGGCCTGCATCGTTTCCTTCCAGACTGCAAAACTCAAACTCGGCCAGCGGCTGTTTTCCAATTCAGGCTCAGCCTCCATGGGCTATGATTTGCCTGCCGCAATCGGCGCGGCGGTTGCGCGTGACGGCAAACGCGTCATTTGCCTGGCAGGCGATGGAAGCTTGCAGCTTAACGTTCAGGAATTACAAACGCTGGTTGAGAATAAACTTCCTGTAAAACTTTTTGTCCTGAACAATAATGGTTATCTTTCCATCCGCATATCCCAAAAAGGCTTCTTCGGCTCAACGGTCGGCGAAAGCCCGGCGTCTGGCGTTTCCTTTCCGAATTTCGAGAAGCTTGCCAACGCGTATGGGCTGGCATTTATCCGGCTCGACGGGCAGGATTTCGCGTCGCCCTTACAAAAGGCTTTGGAGTTGGCCGGACCAGTTTTATGTGAGGTAATCCTCGATCCCGAGCAAGGTTTTGAGCCGCGCCAGAGTTCGCGTCAATTGCCGGACGGGCGCATCGTTTCCGCCCCCCTTGAAGATATGTATCCCTTCCTCGAGCGGGAAGAACTGCTCGATAATTTGCTTATTCCTCCGTGGGAGGAGTAATTGCCTTTTCATGACTGAAAAGTCCAAACCACACACTTTGATATAAAATGTAAACGATGAAGACGGAGATGCCATGATCAATCGAGATATTTTTGAAGATCTTTTCGTTCTTGAACTGGCCAATAATCACTGGGGGGACGTGAACCGCGGCTTGCGCATCATCAGGGAATTTGGCGCAGTCGCCCGCTATAACAATGTTCGCACCGCCATCAAACTGCAACTCCGCGATGTGGACACCTTCATCCACAAGGATTTCATAGGCCGAAGCGATATTCGTTACATCAAGAAAACCCTGGATACGCGCTTAAGCCGGGAAGCAACTGCATCGCTCGTTGAAGGAATACGTCGTGCAAACTGTGTGCGCGTGGCCACACCGTTCGATGAAAAGTCTGTCGATTTGTGCGTGGAGTTGGGTATTGAGATTATCAAAGTCGCCAGTTCCGATGTCACCGATTGGCCCCTGCTTGAAAAGATCGCCAGGGCGCGCAAGCCGGTGATCGTTTCAACCGGAGGCACATCCCTCAATGATATTGACAGCATGGTCCTGTTTTTCGAGCATCGAAATATCCCACTTTCCATTAACCATTGCGTATCCCTCTACCCCACAGAGGACGCCGATTTACAACTCAATCAAATTGACTTTCTAAAGAACCGTTATCCCGGCCACGTGATCGGCCTTTCGACCCATGAATATCACGATTGGCGCTCATCCATCATGATTGCCTACGCAAAGGGCGCACGGACATTCGAACGGCATGTGGATATCAAGACTGGCGACAAACCCTTCTCACCATATTGTTCCACGCCCGAACAAATTGGGGAATGGTTCCAGGCTTTCAATAAAGCGCGTGAGCTGTGCGGCGCACCCGGAACCGAGAAGGCGCCGTCCACGCAGAAAGAAACCGAATATTTGATCACCCTGGTGCGCGGAGTCTATGCCAAACATGACCTGCCAGCCGGCCATATTTTATCTGCGGAAGATTATTATCTCGCCATCCCGCTGCAAAAGGGCCAACTCTCCTGCCGCGAATTACTCAACGATCAAGTGCTGGCCGCCGCCTGCAAACAGGATGCCCCCTTGATGGTGGAGATGGTCGAGAGCCTGTACAACCGCGACGAAACTTTAAAGAAACAATTATATGAACGCGGCCTGTGAGTTTCCGAAAGGAGGCGCCGCATGAAACGCATCAGCATCGTCACCCCCTGTTTCAACGAGCAAGAGAACATCCAGGAACTATACGAACGTATCCAAAAGGCGCTGACAGGGCTGGACTATGACTACGAACACATCTTCATTGATAACGCCTCCACCGACCGCACTGTTGAACTTTTGCGCGCATTAGCGGCGCAGGACAAACGCGTCAAGGTGATCCTCAATGCCCGCAACTTTGGTCACATCCGTTCGCCATACCACGCCCTGCTACAGGCCAGCGGCGATGCGGTCATCGGCATGGCATCGGATTTGCAGGATCCGCCCGAAAAGATCCCCGAATTCATTCACAAATGGGAGCAAGGCTATAAAGTGGTCATTGGCGTCAAAGCCAGTAGCCAGGAGCCGGGGCTGTTCTACTTCCTGCGCTCCCTATATTATCGCGTGCTGCGCGGACTTTCGGATGTACGCCTGATCGATAATTTCACCGGCTTTGGCTTGTACGATCACAAGGTAATCGAAATCCTGCGTGAGTTTAACGATCCTTATCCCTATTTTCGCGGCCTGATTGCTGACATTGGCTATGATATTGCCAGGATCGAGTTTGACCAGCCGCGTCGCAAGCGAGGTCTCAGCAAAAACAACTTCTATACACTTTACGATATGGCCATGCTTGGCATAGTCAGCTACACTAAAGTCCCACTGCGGTTGGCGGCCATGTTCGGTTTTTTATCGGCAGCCATCAGCTTTACGGTTGGATTAATTTATCTTGTCTATAAATTAATAGATTGGCAAAACTTTTCACTGGGTCTGGCTCCAGTGGTCATAGGGTTGTTCTTTCTTGGCTCGGTGCAGTTGTTCTTCCTCGGCATCATCGGCGAATATATCGGCTCGATCTACAAGCTGACCGTGCATCGACCATTGGTGATCGAAAAGGAACGGATCAATTTCTAGACTCGTTGTCCGCTTATTAATAAATGCTCAACAACTTCACCCTCCAGGATATCTTCGGCGCAGCGCTGGCCTGCGCATTGTTCGCCCTGATCTTCGTTGCGCCGGGCTACGTACTCGGATGGCTCCTGGATCTCTTTGACTTTACGCGCCGAACTAGCGCCGTGCGTTTCGTGATTGCGATCGTGCTCTCCGTGGCGGTCAGCCCGATCATTCTGTTCCTGGTTTATCACTTCACCTCCGCAAAAACAACCATCCTGTTCCTGTTATTGATCGGGATTGTTTTCTCGATCATCCTGCTTAAATCCAAATACGCGAGCCTTCCAGAAGAGGCAACTAGTTTTTATCGAACCGCCCTGTTGGTTGCCGTCGGCTGGATCATATTCGCCATCCTTTTTATCGTTGATATCCAATGGGGAGACCGGCTCTACTACAATGTGATCTCCTACGACTTCACGACGCGTGTCGCAATCGTCAACGCCATCACGCGCAGCGGGGTTCCTCCCATCAACCCCAGCTATTATCCAGGACATCCTGTCCGCCTGACCTTCCTCTATTATTTCTGGTACATCCCGTGCAGTCTGGCAGCACAAATTGGCTCGCCCTTCGTCAGCGGTTACACAGCCATGATCGCCAGCGTGGCCTGGTGCGGCCTGGCGTTAATGGCAACCATCGCCTTGTACCTGCGTTTGAGAAATCCCGCAGGCGGATCATCAAGCACATGGAAATCATCCCTGCTGGGAATCGGTTTATTGCTTGTCAGCGGGCTGGATGTCATCCCAGCCTTGCTCTTGATTATTTCAAGCCGCGTAAGATATGGCTATACATTTCTCAATGGCGATATCGAACATTGGAATGAACAGATCACAGCCTGGATCGGCTCGGTGGCATGGGTACCGCATCACGTCGCGGCGCTGATCGCCTGCTTGGCAGCCTTGATGCTCATCCATTCCGTCCGAGGCCGGAGAACTTCCCAACAAATAAAAGCCGGAGTGATCGCGGGATTGGCATTCGCATCTGCTGTAGGCCTATCGGTCTATGTGACCCTCGTATTTGTCCTGTTCTGGGGAATATGGATGATCGTTTTATTCTTCCAAAAAGAACGTCTACTGAGCCTCATCATGGGATTGGCAGGGATCATTGCCCTGATTGCCGCCAGTCCATTCCTGGCCGGACTCGTCGGCGGGAACAATTCGGGACTCTCCGGCGAAATCCCAATGGCTTTCTCGGTACGGATGTTTCTGCCGGTTTATATTTTCATTTCCACCTATCCCCCAGTCCTTCTCAACCTGATCTATCTGTTGGCGCTGCCGATAAACTATTTAATGGAATTGGGCTTCTTCCTGATCGCAGGTATCCTGTGGATTCAGCAGCGCCGGGAAAGGGACTTGATACAAAACCCCTTCCATCTTTCAGAAATCATCCTGCTTGGGATCACGGTTTTCATAGGTTCCTTTATCCGATCCACATCCATAGGGAATAACGATTTGGGTTGGCGCGCCTGGCTGGTGGGTCAATTCATTCTGTTGGTTTGGGGTGTTGATGTGATCAATTGGTTTTTCCCGCATGCCTTGGAAAAAACAAAGCAGAATTCAAATCCTCCAAAGCGGATTTCCCGGCAGTTAAGGATATTCCTCATATTAGGCCTGCTCACAACCATCACGGATGTTCTCCTTCTGCGAACCTGGCCCATGCTGGTGGATGCCGGGATCGCGGGTTTTCCAAGCGGGCTTAGCCCGGATAATCAATTGGGAAAAAGAACATTCGCGGCCAAGCAGGCCTATGACTTTATCAACGTCCATACCCCACAGAATGTCTTAATTCAAGACAACCCTGACGATCCATCAAATCGCCCGATCGGTTTATATGCAAACCGCCCCATAGCGATTTCCGGGCAGACCGCTTATGGCGTTCCTATGCAGGATTTCAACAACCGCGCACTTTCGATCTCAAGGATATACGATGGCTCATCAAGTTGGGCCGAAATAGATCCGATCTGCGCTGCCAACAGCATTGATATCATTGTTATGACGGACATTGATCCCATCTGGAAAAATTTGTCCTCCCTGGAACAGGAACGAAAACCGCTCTACCAGAATGACTATTACGCCGTCTTTATGTGTGGAAATTAAGCTCCACAGCGTTAAAAATAGAATCGGCTTCCGGACAACATCCGGAAGCCGATTATTATTTCTACTGACTACTGACTTACCTCTGAAGGGTGGGCGCCGGCGCCTTCGAGCGCAGGATGGCCCAGGCCAACACAGCCAGCAGGAGGACTGCAACGGCCCACACGATGTAGAGAGTCGGACCGGTCGCACCCGCATACTTGACGATGATCGGCGCAATGATCACGGAAACCAGGTTAACCACTTTGATCATCGGGTTGAGCGCCGGACCGGCTGTATCCTTGAACGGATCGCCTACCGTATCGCCAACCACACTGGCCTTGTGCCGTTCCGAACCCTTGCCGGTATTCTTCTTCGGGTCCTTCGGCTCGTCTTCAATCAGCTTCTTGGCATTATCCCAGGCGCCGCCGGAGTTATTCAGGAAGACCGCCAGCAATTGGCCGGAAACGATAATGCCCGCCAGGAAACCGCCGAGTGCTTCCACTTGGAGCATCAAGCCGACCACAATGGGGGTCACAATGCCAAGCAGGGCCAATGAAACCAATTCCTTCTGGGCGGCGTTGGTTGAAATATTAACAGCCTGTTTGTAATCCGGTTTGACCTTGCCTTCCAATACGCCGAGTTTGAATTGTCGGCGGACTTCCAGCACAATCAACGAAGCCGCGCGGGAAACCGCCTGAATGGCAAAGGAAGAGAACAGCCACGGCAGCGCCCCGCCGATCAACATGCCCACGAAGACCTGCGGTATGCTCACGCGGATGCCGTTTGCCAAAGCAATCGGATCGATCTTGGACACATCGGTAATGAACGAACCGAACAACGCCACCGCCGCGATCACCGCCGAACCGATGGCGACACCCTTGGTGATGGCTTTGGTGGTATTACCAACCGCATCCAAATCGGACAATACCTGTTGGGCGTCTCTCGTATCCTTGTCCGTTAAATTCGACCAGGCCATTTCGCCGATGCCGTTGGCGTTATCGGAGATGGGGCCGAAAGAATCCATCGCTACGTTGTTACCGGTCAGGGTCAACATGCCGATGCCGGTCATTGCCACGCCGTACAGGATGAATGTGGTTTTGCTGGCGGCATCCGCACCGGGGATGGTACCGAAGATGAAGATGGAGGCAACAATGGTAATGGCGATGACAAGCACCGACCAAACCGAAGACTCAAAACCCACGGCAATCCCATTCAAGATCAGGGTGGCCGGGCCGGTATCCGCCGCTTTCTTGATGTTGTTTACCGGCGCGGCATGGGTGCCGGTGAAATATTCGGTTAAGCGATCAATTACGATCGCCAGCAAGACTCCTGTTGCCACTGCAGCAGGCGTTCGCCACCAGCCGCCGAGGGCGGGATTCTGCAGGTAGAAGAAACCCGCGATAAAGAACAACACAACCGAGATGGCGGCAGAGGAGAGGAAACCGCGGAAGATGGCCGCCATGGCATCACCGCTCTTGCCAGCGCCGCCGCCGCGCACCAGGTACGTACCAATAATCGAGGAAAGAACGCCAATGCCGCGCACCAACAATGGGAAGATGATCCACTCCAGGCGGCCGGTCAAACGCCAGAGGGCCAGGCCCAGTATCAAGCCGGCTACGATCGTGACTTCATAGGACTCGAAGATATCCGCCGCCATACCGGCGCAATCGCCGACGTTATCGCCAACCAGGTCAGCAATCACTGCAGGGTTGCGGGGATCATCCTCCGGAATGCCGGCTTCCACTTTACCGACCAAATCCGCTCCGACATCTGCGGCCTTGGTGAAGATGCCGCCGCCCACGCGCATGAAGAGCGCCAGAAGCGTGCCGCCGAAGCCAAAGCCCAGCAAGGCATCCGGAGCGGCAATGCCAAGCAGAATGAATATGATGGTACCGCCGAGCAAACCCAGACCGTCCGTCAACATACCGGTAATGGTACCGGTGCGATAGGCGATGCGCAGCGCGTCACTGAACGATCTTTTGGAAGCCGCGGCCACGCGCACATTGCCTTCGACCGCCATGCGCATACCGAGCTGACCGACTGTAAGGGAAAAGCCGGAACCCATGATAAAGGCAATTGCGCGTGCGATGCCTATTATCAAACGAACGGAATCAGAGCTGTACGTGCTGAAACGTTCCAGGGCCTCCTGGGAAGGCGGCACAATGTAGACGGAAAGGAACAAAGCGACAGCCAGGAGGAGAATCAACGGCCAGATGCTGTTGAACTGCCTGCGCAGATATTCATCCGCACCTGACTTGATCGCATTCCAAACCTCCTGCATTTCTTTCGTGCCTTTATCTTCCTTCATGATCTGCGAACGGAGGAAGAGCGCATATAAGAGGCCGACGATGGCGATGCCAAACACGGCCCAGATTGCGATTGCCTCCAGAGGGGTAAGTCCTTGCATAAAGTACATAGAGTCTCCTCCTAGGAGAAACAAAATATAGGCTTGCGCCTACTTGCAGATGGATTCTACAGGCGTAAAGAGTTTATGTCAAGAATTTTCAGGAAATTGTTAGCCCAAAATAGAAATGTCCCCGCGGGGCGGGGACATTTCTATTTTGGGCTAACTACATCGTAAATTAAGATTCTGCCGATTGGAGTTGCGCATCAATATTGCGGTCACCTGGGGAAGATTGCGAATTGCCAGGAAGGCGTGTTTCTGGCGTACGCCAGTCGTCGCGGCTATAGCTTCATGGATGAGCGGCTGTACCTTCCTCAGGAATGGTTCGCGGCGGATCATTGCAAACTGCGGAAAGCTTGCGATCTGCCGGAGAGTATTCATTTCCAAACGGAGGGCCAGTTGGCGCTGGACATGTTGCGGGAAGTGAATGAGCGTGGGATCGTTCCCTTCGCCTGGGTCGCCTACGACGAAAGTTGCGGGAAAAATCCGGCTTTTTCTGATGCTATCGCGGCTCTGGATAAATGCTACATGGCTGAGGTACCGAGTGACACGCGGGTCTGGTTGCGCACACCGTTGGTTGAAGAACCAGGTCCCAGCCTCATGGGCCGTCCCCGTCTGCATCGGCGCGTCCGACGCAATGCGCCCCCACCAGAAGAGGTGCGGGTGCTCGCCAAGAATCTGCCGCGCTCCGCCTGGCACCGTCATCTGATCCATGAAGGGAGTAAGGGCCCAGTGGTCGCAGAGTTTGCAGTCTTGCGCGTGACGCCAATCCACGATCGACTGCCAAGCATTCGTCAATGGTTGATCTGTCGTCGCAACTTGGGATCGAAACCCGAACCTGGTTGGGATGGCACCATCAAATGATTCAATCCTTTATGGCTCATTTATTCCTGATCCGCTTGTGT